>JAITST010000003.1 GCA_031287585.1 Planctomycetaceae bacterium
GTTACGTCGCCGAAATGGAGCGTTCGGATTGTTGCTGCAATTTTTGCACCGAAAGGTTTATCAGCAAAGCGTTCCACTACGGCTGTTTTGCCGAAATGTTCCACCGGAATCGGCATTCCCCGAAAACGATCCCACTGCGTTTTGTCCTTGATCGACAGAGCGAAAAAGCCCGTTCGACCTTTTTGAATGACCAGCGCGGTCTCCCGGTCTGTCGGAATCGAAACGATCATCTCACCGTATCCCGGTGTCAGTTTGTTCTGCCGTTCGATAATTTCGCCGACGGAGTACGGTTGCATGGTTTTGTCAACCGGTTCGATTTTCTCCGGGCGCATCATGCGCTGCTTGAAAACCTGATCGCCGAGAAGATAACTTGCGGCATCCCGATACCAACCGAACGACCAGCAAAGCCCCGTCAATGCGAAAATCAGAAGCGGAATCAGCATGTAAAAACCGGCTGTATTATGAATATCGTACAAAAATAACCAAAATCCTTTGCGGACCCGGATCAGAAAACCGGGCTTCCATGCCTTCCATAACGTAAACGCCTTCCATGTCCGCGGCAGCCAAAGCACGAAGCCGCTGAGTACTACGATGACAAAGATAATCGTTGCAATACCGACGATTAAACCGCCGAACGTTGCGCGGGGACCGAAACTTTCGAGTTTGTACGAAATCCAAAGGTTGCGGTGCAGTTGCAGCATCGACATAAAAAATCGGTCGAGGTTCGGCGTTCCTTCGCCGCCATTGGCAACGGTTTCGCCGGTGTAGGGGTTAACGCACACAATTTGTCCGAAACCATGTCCGCCGCGGGGTCTTCCTTCTCTTCTTTCACCGCTGCGCATCGGTTGCGAAAGCATCACAATCAGCGTTCGGTTCGCTTGTTCGGGAATCGTCATCGACGTAATTTTCTTGCCCTGATTTTCTGCTTCGACTTTTGCAATGATGTCATCAATCGGCAGTTTTTTTGCGCCAACTGGAACGCTGACGTAAAACTTACCCGGATTCGCAAGCCGGTTGATTTCGTCCCGAAAGACAAGAATCGTCCCGCTCAAACAAACGAGGAATACCGCGATCCCGCTGATGATACCAAGCCAAAGATGGATTTCGTAAAAAAAACGACGGAAAATTTTGAGGAACATGTTTTGATTGAAAAAAATGATAGGTTTTTGTAAGCAAACAGTTTAAGGTAGGCGACTGCTCTCCGCAGCGGTCACGTCGATGTACTCATCGACTGGCATACCGTTCGATTTCGATCAATATCTTTCGGCGTGCCAGTCGGCTATCGCCGACGCAGCCGCTACGGAGAGCGGCTGCCTACCAATGCCGCTGTTACAAATATTCTCTATTGAAAATCATCTTCTGTGAGTTCATTACCAACAGTTGAAAGGTTTGCCCACACCAAACGGCTTACGCTGTCGCTTGTAAAATGGACGCTGCCGTCACCGTAGGCAACATTCACGCCGCCGGTGTGCGAGCTTGCCGCCTTTAAGAAAGAAAGCTGCGGCGAACCTTTCTTCCAGTAATTGGCAGCGTTTTTCTGATTCGGTGTCAAATAGCCGTTATAAACCGAGTGATCCCAACGGCAGGACAGCCAAAAAGCACAACGTTCTTGTTTCCCGCCGGTTTTCGTAACAGCCGCCGAAAATGCGACCATATCTTCATTTTCTCCTGCATCGGCTGCCGGTGTTTGAGTTCCATCAAGAATTGTCCGTTGGAAAATTTTTGCTTTCGAGGTATCATCCATTCCAGCCAAGTCAATATTTCCAACGATAGCAGAGTTACCGAAAAGTGCTTCGGAAAGCACCATCGTATTACTCGTTCCGTCTGTCATCGACTCAAATCCATGATCACCGTTGGTTTTTGTGCCTACAGCGTTTCGTGCCTTGTAAAATGCGCCGTCGGTCTTATTTACCGCATTGGAATTCGTCCCCGTTCCTGAACCAACACAAACGACATAATTGCCGGATGCCGTTGAATTTGCTGTCGGTGATACGCTGCCGCTCGTTCTTTCACCATCGCTGGGACAGCCGAGAATACTCAACGGAATATCTTTAACGTCACTATAATAAGAGTTGATACTGCTGCCGGGTCCCGGAAACAAACTAATGGAAAAATCTCTCCCTGCCGAAACGTTCGCGGCTTCAACAAATGGTAAGATACGGGCTAATGCACCTGTTCCGCCGTCTGTTTTGTTGTAAACGACGGTCGGATCTGAAGCACTTACCGGACCTTCACAGTATTCAGTCCCATGCGGAGGCAGGGTACCATGAGTATTATGAAAATTGTGCATTGCCAACGCCCACTGTTTTTCGTTGTTTGTACATTGCATCCGCCGTGCCGCTTCCCGTGCTGCCTGTACGGCAGGAAGCAAGAGGGCAATCAGGATGCCGATTATCGCAATGACAACCAATAATTCAACAAGTGTAAAACCAAAAAACGGTCGTTTGATAGACATATTCTGTCCTTTCTGGGAAAAAAGTTGTAAAGTCAAATACTTATCTTTATGAAACACTTTGATTTATAATACAATCAAAGTTTATTGAAAGCATAAAAGTTAATTTACAATAACTTTCAATTTGGAATAGTTTATCACATTTATAAATTATTGCAATGGGGGGGCGGAAGAAATAAAAATTATTAATTTATTCTGTTCCCCCAAAATCCTTATAGGCAACTATAACACCCTTGTAAAACGCCGAATAACTGTAAAAATACTTCTCATGTTGTTTTTGTCCACATTTTTTTACATTTTTCACAAGTGGCGGGCGGCGGACTTTCACCAGTCGAGTAGGCGAGGCATTCCTTGCCCCTCTTCAAACCGGACTTGCAGATTTCCCATCTCCGGCTTCCATTGATGTACTCACTTCCAGCATTCACGGTTAGTCATTTTATTGGGTACACTTCCAGCGTTTTGTACACCAGTTGATACCAATTCGTCACTTCAGGCAACTTGAATGGACGTTGACTTTGACGTTTTAGGAACATTGTCATTCGTTGCAAAACGTAGTAGTTGATTGAACCAAAAGCGCGTCGGGGGTAGCCGTTCCGAAGTCGTCGGCATACCGAATCAGCCGAGCGTTAACCATCTTCACGAGACCGTCCTTGCCGTGAAACGCCCTGTCAAACCAATGTAAATACACGTTTGCCAAGCGCGGTGAAATCACACCGCCTTGCGGCGTTCCCTTTTGGGGATTGGTCTTCGTCGTTTAACCATTCTCGTCTTTTTCGATTATCGGACACGTGAGCCACAGGCGAATCAGGTGCATTACTGACCTGTCCGCAATACGAACTTCGGAGGTGTGTCACGGTAAATAGTGTAACAAGACCGAATCGCCAGTAAATTTATAATACTGTACGTTATTCACATTACGGCTTGCGTGTTCGCTCGACGAATCCCACCCTGCCGCTTACCCAACAAAAGCGTCGTCTAACTACGTGCCACTCAAACAATTCTCACGGTAAGTTCCTCTCAACTTACAAGCTAAACCAAACCTCGTGGCGATACCGAATCCACAAAAGCACGAAGGGCGGAAAAGGATTTTAGATTAAACCTGTTCGGTAACACTTTATTTTACCACGAATACACGAATAATTCGTTATAAATTCGTGCATTCGTGGCAATATTGTATGTAAATTGTTAATTTTAGGGTACCTCTAATAACATCGAATTCTATCAAAAAAAAAAAACGCAATAGGGGGATGAATTTTTTTAAGCATTTCGGTTGCAGATATTCTATTTTTCTCCGTTTTGACGGCAAATTTGTGCCGTCAAAACGGAGTATCTCCGCCCTAATTCACTCTGCCCAACTTTTTCAACGTCAAATAGCGGCTGATATTACTGCCTAAATTTCTCATACCTATCCAAAACTTTGC
>JAITST010000077.1 GCA_031287585.1 Planctomycetaceae bacterium
ATGTAATTATTTTGCAGATATTGATTAACGAACTCCATAATCCCGATTTCGGCAAGGTCGCCGTGCGTTTTGTTGCCGATAAGCCGCATCGTAAAAATGTTGCTCAATGTAATCGTTATTAAATCGGGACGTTTTTGTATCAGCAATTTCAGCCGATATGTAAAGTCACGAAATGCTTTTTTAGCGTTGGTTGTCATGGTATCTGGTGTTAATGGCAGACAAAGAGAATTGCGGAGTAACGGAAGCACTACGTAGAGTTTACCACTATCTCGCCGACAATTCAAGCCGGAATTTTTCGTAACAGACAAAATTTCTCTCTTGAAAACATTTTGCGTATTAGTTATACTTGTGCGTTGTGACGATTGGCGTTACACGGGCGGTTCATTTTACTTACTGTATTTTACTATGTCTAAAGAAAAAACTTTCATTAACATTAGCGACGCTGTTGCTCCTTTCTTTTTTGGTATTGATGTTGGTGGTACGAGTATCAAGATTGGTATCGTTGACGACAATGGTCAGATGATTGATATTCATGAAAGCGGTTCTCAATCACATAACGGTTTTTTGGCTGTCAAAACTGAAGCGGCTCCGCTATTGGCTACGCAGCAGATGGCTAAGGTTATGATTGACATCGTTGGTCAACTTAACATTCGGCGTACCGATGTTCACGGTATCGGTATCGGTATTCCAAGCACTATGGACACGAAAACCAAACGTCTTCGCAAGCCGCCGAATTTGCATAGTTGGGAAGGGTTTCCGATGTGCGAAGAACTCGCGGAAACATCCGGTTTTCCTGTCACGTTTTGTAACGATGCGAACGCGGCGGCTTACGGTGAATACTGGGTCGGGTCGGCTAGCGGTGCACAGAGTTTGGCGTTATTGACACTTGGAACTGGAATCGGAACAGGTATTATTATTGACGGACGGTCGGTGAACGGTGCGATGGGTTACGGCGGCGAGTGCGGACATTTGGTCGTTGACTTGTCACCAAACTCGCGGCTTTGCGGTTGCGGACAACGCGGACATCTCGAAGCGTATTGCAGTGCGACGGCGGTTGCGCGGCGGACAATCGCTCTGACGGACACGCAGGAGTCGTCAATTCGCGAGCGGATTTCGCAAGAGACGCGATTGAGCGACATACCGAAGATTGTATGCGAGGAAGCCGAAAAGGGCGACACGCTCGCGATGCAGATTATCGCGGATACGGCAACGTACTTGTCGATGGGAATTGTTTCGATACTGAATACAGTTGACGTGGCGAGTATCTCGATTGGCGGTGCGATGACATTCGGCGGCAACGCGACACCGCTCGGACAGCGTTTCATAGAACAGATACGGAAGGAAGTTATCGCGCGGTCGTTCAAGGCAGTAGGCGAGAGCGTGCAGATTGATTACGCGATACTAGGCGGAAACGCAGGTTTTATCGGCGCAGCAGGACTGGCACGTGCGGATGTGAACGGTAAGAAAGCGTAGAGCGTCTTGACGAGTTTTGTTTTATTACCGAAAACGATTGAAAATTGGTAACTATTCACGGTAAAAGCATGTATCACCCGCTTTCGTAGCCCGAGCTGCCTACTGGCGGCGAAGCATATACAGTCCTGTTATACGCCGTTTTCCCTATTTCAACAAATTTTTTATGCAATTTATATCCTCACCATTTAATCAAAAGTATTATCACAAGCAGTATTTGATTAAATACTGCTTGTGTTTAAGTGATCTCAAAGTTTAGGCAAAATAAAATGTCCGATACAAGTTGCGATTATTTCGTACTTAATAACGCGATTTATGTGTTTTGAGCACAATAAGTAAAATACAATATACAGAGGAATAAATTAACTATATTGTTATCTATTGTGTATTATGTAAATGCCCTATAACATACTATACTGCGAAACGTCGAAAAACTGACATTCAGTTACAGCAACCAACTTTATTCCCAGTTACCATGATATTTTCAAAATATCATTTGATTGGCGTTTCGCAGTATATATCCTACCGTAGCGGTTGGCGATCATTTGGAAAGTCACGCCATCCTACTTTTTCTCGCCAGCCCACTCAACGAGGTTGCGAATAAGTGCCTTGTAAGCGGGAACTTTGAAATCCGTCTTGTGTCCGAGTGCCGTAAAAGCAACTCGTGTCTTGCCGTGCATCCGTGTCCACGTCAACGGCATTCGTCCCTTTTCCGACGAAGCAGCGTATTGATAGACTGTTGCGTCGTCGGCAATCGGGTCATTAAAATAAACCGAACCAACACTGTGCCAAACCGCTGGCTGAACGTCTTTCAAAATGGGAGATTTTTCCTGCTCTTTCACATTCCAGACCTCCGAGCCAATGTCGTTGTGCCCATGCCCGTGATAGTTTCCGCCAAGCACTTCCTTATCGAATTCCTTCCAGTCCGCACAATTAGCCGGAAGTCCCCGCGGCGCGAAACCGTGACAGGCGGTACGAATCGCCACAAGCCCTTTGCCCGACTCCGCAACATATTTTTTGAGCCGCTCCATCTGCTCTTTGGGAAGCCCGATACGGCGGGCATAAAACACCACGACATCGGTCTTATCAAGAATTTCAAAACTCGGAAAATCAGCAAACTTCGGACTTGCCAATACTGTTACGTTCCAGTTATTTTCCTTACCGAGTTGCTCGATAAACGGCGGAACGTTTTGATAAGCAAGGTAGTGAATCTCATCGTTCTCTTCGCAAACGATAACGGCGACATTGAGTTTGCCCTCAGCAAAGAGTTGTAACGCGAGACAAAGAAACAGGGAACACGACAAAAAAATAATTTGTTTCATCATTGGTAATTCTGTGTAAATTGGTAAAGGTGAACATTGATACTGTAGACGTAGTAGTGTATCACGATACTTCCAGTGCCGCAATACCCCCCTTTACTTAACTTCGGCAAGGGTGTGTAAAAATAAATGGAGGATTTTATTTTCGATTAAATAGCACCCCAAAAGCCAAGACAAAATGCCCCCTGTTGCCATTACAATTTATTTGATAGAATCTGATGTTGTTAGAAGTAACCATAACAAACACAGCAGTTCAATGACAACAAATAATCTCTTCACCAAACTAGGCAAGCCCCTATGTTTTTTATCGACAGCAGTAACCTTTGTGTTGCTCGCTTTGCAGTCCGTCACAGTGGCACAGGACTGGACGGTTCATCTCCAAAAACGCAGCACAGAAGGAACCTCTGAAAAATTTACGGAGAAATGGAATCCAAAAGAGACCGTGATCATCGTCTGCGATATGTGGGGAAAGCCCTCGTGGGAAACTTGCGACCACGGCAACGCCAGAGTGGAAGCCCTAGCCGTCGGAATGAATCCCGTATTCGCAGAAGCCCGCAAGAAGGGTATCCTCATTATTTTTGCACCCAGTACGGGCAGTGAAGAATTCGATAAATGGTACGGCGACTTACCAGGGCGTAAAGTATCGGCGAAGTATCGGCACGGATACGGAAATCCCCGGCATTGGGATTACTGGGTTCATGGAGGCGGCGGTGAACGTGAACATTCAAAACTTGCATTTCCGGGAGAAAAAAATGCGAAGGGCTGGAATTTGCCCGGTGTACCGGGCTGTCCCGGGAGAAGCACAGGACCAACAGAACCGCAGCCGCCTCAAACGAAGACATTGGTCATAGACGACCAAGACATTCTCACCGATGATTTTATCGAAATGATTGGCGGGAAAGTTGACGGAAAAGAATACACGGATTGTTTGTTCAAAGAGCGCGGGATAAAAAATGTCATTTTAACCGGCGTGCATACGGATATTTGCGTTATCGGTCGTCCGTGGGGATGCAGGGCGATGAAAATGGCGGGGTACAACGTTGTTCTTTGCCGTGATTTGACGGACAGTACGTGGAATTGCCACAGCAGTCCAACGGTTCCGTTGACCCATGAAGAAGGGACTGCAAAAATTTGCGATTACGTGGAGACCTACATTTGCCCAACGATTACTTCGACTGAAATAACGGGCAAGCCGGCATTTCAGTTTGATCCCGCAAAAATCGCCGAACAATTTCCGATACCGGGCGAGGCGGAGTTGGAAGCAATTAAAAAGGAAGCCGGTAAAGTGAAAGTTGCCGTTGTTTCGGCTTTCTATGGGTCAAATCAGCAAACCGGAATTGACGTAACAGAAAAGGTGAAGGCGGCTTTTACCGGTACACGTTATATCCCGATGCACAATTATAACGACACGTTCGGCGACCCGCAAACCGGCGTAAGAAAATCCCTTTGGATCACTTACACGATTGACGGGCAAACGAAAACGCAATCCTTTGGCGAGAATGAACGGATTATTCTGAAAAAGTAA
>JAITST010000113.1 GCA_031287585.1 Planctomycetaceae bacterium
GTATGCCCGCTATGAGCAAGTACCAACCCACCGTCGTTGAACTATATCCCTGTGCGTCTGCGAATACCGGAAAGAAGTAAAATAGAAACGCGACAATAATATACGCCGGTATCGTGTTAAACAAAATCAATCCCCAAACGCGCGGGTCTTTCATAAAGTACCACGTCAACTTCGGCGGCTTTATCGACACAACATAATTTTCTGGTCGGCATTGTCTGATGAACGATTTCAGTTGCAACTGTTCAAGCAGTAGCGAAAGTATGAGCAGTCCAATCGCGGCAATGTACGGTACAACGTACTGATACGTTGTATTCACGCTGCCGTCGGGATTCGTTGTCACCGCAATCTCGGTGATGATTGTTCCTATAATCAGTCCAACGTTTACACCCGCAATCCAGCCCGCGTAGAAATTTGTAAAGCCCGCCTCGTTCGCACCGCACCTCCGCTCGAATGATAAAATACAACGAGTTGCAATCATAGATACACCGCTGCCAAAACCGACCAACGCTTGTGAGAACAGGAACAACAGTACCAGTCCATACTTGTAAGCCATCGTATCGCCTTCACCAACAACGGCATTCCCATAACACGCATTCAGATAATTCGCCAACGCCGCGGTAACAAAACCGCATAACGAAAATAAGTAACCTATGTATAAATGTTTACGTAACGTTCGCGGATTCGTAAGTTGTCCCGCGAAAAGACTCGCGATTCCAAAACAAAACGCAATCAATGAGTACGGCAGCGCGATAACAAAATGCTCCGACAGTCCCGTATGTTCCGTAATCTGCGGCATATAAAACGTTTTCATCATAATCGGCAGAAACGCGAGCGCGATAGAGTCCGCCGCGAAAAACAGGAATACGAGCGGACGAACGAGAAATGTCGGCGAGTATTCACCGAGAATGTATTGCCGATAACGGCGCAGCGGTGCGGTCAATTCAGTTCCGTCCAAAACGACGAATGAACTCAACATTCGTTCAACACCGCGTTGGTAAATTGCACTGAATAAAAATACCAATTCGATGAGTATGAGTACGGAGATAACAAGGTACATCGCGGTCTTGCTGATAATCGTTAGAACGAGATGACGGTTTTGCTCCTGAAACGAATATAAGTCGCAACCGACTTCAAATATCGCGACGACGTTACCGTCTTTGTCGCGAATCGGTCCCAGAGCGTAAATCCAATCGCCGACAATACTCTGCGACGATGTCGCGAACAGTTCGCCCGCGTAAGCGTTGGAGTAACCAAGCGTCGGATAGTCGAGCCAGTTATACGGATAATGAGTGCCAATGGTGGTGTCTTGAAAAATTTGTCCGTAGAGACGATTGTCAACAACGCGGTAAATTGCGAAGACGAATCCGTTCATCGTTGGCGGTGAATCGTCGGCGTTGTTGGTGTTCCACTGGTCGAATTGCCGGTCAAGTTTTTGACGAACCGCCGTGTAATCGTCGCCGAAGTAGTCGCTTGGCTTCGTTATCTGTTTTAGTTTTTCGGCATCAATTGTTTCCGAAATTTGTAACACGAGTTGTTTCAGTTGCAGGTAAACTTGTTCTTTGTTACGTGACGAAAAATTATCAAGAATTACTGTGAACGAGAAAAACGCGGTGATGATAACAGCACAAACCAGTCCGACGCAAATCAGTAAAACGAGCGGCAATTGTTCGCCGAATACGATGTTGTACGCAACGCAAACGAGCAATAGAAAACCTGCGAAGGCGATTAACGCTCCGACGATTTGCAGGTATGTACTGAATCGCTGAGTGAAGTTGACGTGTGCGTTATCGCGAACCAATAGTACATCGCCGCTCTGTCCGTCGATAACATACACTTGTGAGCCAACCGTTGACAACTTTCCGTCACCGTTTACATTTAGACGATAGAGAAACAACGTGTCGTCGGGAGCGGATTTTTTTAGTGAGAATACAGTCTTGACAGCGGCATCTTTTTGAAATGTAAGACAACGAACTTCACTGTGTTGTAAGTCAATGAAGTAAACGTTGCCGTTGCTGTCGCAGCCGAGTTCCCAAGGTATTGCGGGTAAACTTTCGTTTTCGCGTAATGGTTCGGATTCGTTGTCGAACCGGAGTTCGTGAACAGTGCCGCTGTTTTTTGACATGCGAAAAGTTTTACCAATTTCACGGACATTTTTATGCGTATCAACATCGTATATGACATTGTTGTTTGTACCGTCTTCGTACCACGCGCGAAAAATCTTGCCGTTTTTATGTGTATAAACAATTGACTTATTGTTAAACAGTGCGATGTCAGCGATGTCACGGTCAGCATCCTCAAACTCTATACTCCACCTTAAATTTTTTTCCGACGCGGAATCGCGGGAGGCGTTGTTATCGTCGTCAATAAATTCGTAAAACTCAACGCCGTGACGTGTCAATTCAAACCACGTCAGCGAGTTTGTTTTGTCGTCAAACCGCAAACGTTTGATTTGCCCGCGGTGCATCAATGTTACCCGTGTTTGGTCGTCACCATAAGAAATCGTGTAACAAGTTTTGACATACTTACCGCGGCTATCGTAACGTTGAATCTGGTTACAGATTGAAAATATACCGCGTTCGTCGTGGACTTCGTTGACAATGTAAAATCCGCCGTCACGACGCGGCGCAACATCGCCAATCATAAAAAAACCGTTCGCCGCGCGGCTGCGTCCGTCAATATGAAAAACAAATTCACCGTTACCGTCAACTTTAACTAACCGCCGTTGCCCGTAATCGACAACATACAAAGAATCGTTCTCACCAACAACAGAGTAAGTAACATCAACAAGCGGAAAAGTATCAGAAAGAAAATCAAATTCAGGAGCAAACCCCAACCAGAAAAAAGGAACTAAACCAACAACCAATAATACTACCCCCAAAACAACATTCCGCGCCGTAGAACGAAACACACCGCTACGCGGCGCGTCAAGTGATTTAGTTTCGTTTGTCTCGTCAGATGAAATCATAACATTCATGTTAAGTATAGTAACACCATTCGTTCTCACACCGCCATCATTATTTCAACTCCTCCGCAAACGCCTTTGTTGACAACGGCTCGCCTGTCGCTTGTTCTACGAACTTTTGCCATTTCAGACTTGCACCGGGTTTGAACACTTTGGCTTTCATTTCGTCACCGAAATTTGTTCCGGTTTGTTTGCCGATTGATTTACGGATTTGTGCCGCGAACAGTTCGCCCAACATATAGTTGTGATAATATACCGGCGCGATTGTGAAGTGCGGCTTGGATGCCCAATCGGCTTTGTTACGGTCTGACGGTCGTTTTAACATTTGGTATTTCCCGACCATATCCCACCACAACGTTCGTAAGTCCGAGTCGGGATTTTCATATAGTGCTTTCTCAA
>JAITST010000133.1 GCA_031287585.1 Planctomycetaceae bacterium
CTAAAACTTCTGTATTCTACGAAACCGCAAACAGGTCAAACAAGGCGTGATTGATCGGGGCAATCGCGGTGTAAAGTTCGCGGTAAATCGGAAAGACCGCCGCGTATTGTTTCGTGAGATTTTCGTCCGGCTGATACACCGTACTTTCGCGGGCAACACGCTCAAACGCCGTTTCCATATCGCGGTACAATCCCGCTCCCAGCCCCGCAAGAATCGCCGCACCCAACACCGTCGCCTCTTCCACTTCCGGCACACGCACAACACGTCCGAGCATATCGGCTTTGTTCTGCATCCAAAACTTGTTGCGAATCGCTCCGCCAACCACAATCACCTCGCCGCCGTGCGTGCGCGTTCCTTGCTCCATCGTTTCAATCACGTCCATAATTTGATAGCCGAGTCCCTCCAAAACGCTGCGGATCATTTCGGCGTGTGTCGTGCGGGAACTCATTCCGGCAAAAACGCCGCGCGAACGCGGGTCTGCCTGCGGACATTGTGCGCCGTCCAAATGCGGTAAAAACAGCACTCCGCCGCATCCCGGTTTCGCTTTGACCGCCTGCTCGACTATCACCTGCCAATCAAGCGGCGCAGGGTTTTCTGATTTCACTAGCGGCGCGGCAATTTCACGGCGATACCACTCAATCATCTCGCCCGACGGATTGCCGCCCCAAATCATATATTGTTTCGGAAAAAGATACGATTGCGTCGTGATGCCGCTGCGTCCGAGCGGCAAATCAAGCGGCGGCGTATCGGACACAAGACAAACCGTTTCCCAAGTTCCGGTAACGCTCATCACCACGCCGGGGCGAAACGCGCCAACCGGTAACGAACTGCACAAATGATCGTGTCCGCCAAGAAAAACCGGCGTGCCGGCACGAAGTCCGGTCTGTTTCGCCGCCGCGTTTGTGATTTCGCCGATAGAAGTTGTACTCGCAAAAACATCGGGCAAAATTGATTTCGGCAATCCGGCAAGTTCGCACATCGTGTCCGACCAACTTTGTGTCCGCTGATCAAAGAGCATCGTGCAAGATGCCATACTGTAATCGGTCGCAAACGTTCCGGTGAGACAATGGTTGATGTAATCCTCAATCAGCAGCCATTTGTCAGTGTTTTTGAAAACCGCCGGTTCGTTCTCTTTGATCCAGAGCATCCGAAGCGCGGAGTTGATCGCCCAAACCGGATTGCCGCTGATGGAGTACGTTTTGTCCGCCGTAATCGTTTTGATCCACCAGTCGAATTGCGGCTGCGTTCGCGGATCGTGCCACGAAATCAGCGGATAAAGCGGCTCGCCGTTTTCCGACATCGGAAGTCCGTCCATTCCCATTCCCGTTACGGCGATTCCTTTCACGTCCGACACATCGGCGATTTGCGACAGCGTCTCGCGGCACGCCGCCGACGTGTCCGCCCAAAGTACCTGCGGCTCCCAAACCGTCCATTCAGGATGATCGGGGTTCGGATGAAACCGCTGCATCGGACGCGACGCGCGGGCAACCGGATTTCCGTCCAGATCGTAAAGAATCGCCTTGATCGAAGTCGAACCCAAATCAATACCAAGCAAAAGATTCATAATTTGCTCCCATATTTTCGTAACGCGCCGAGCATCGCCCGATAATTTTCCGGTTTCACGCCGCAGTGAATCGTGTTGCTGGACGAAAGAATCAAACCGCCGGGTCCGCCTTTTTCGATACAAACGCGGACTTCTTCGGCAACCTGTTCCGGCGTGCCGTTACAAAGATTGCCGGTGCAATCAATGTTGCCTTTGAGACAAATTTGATTGCCGTATTTCGTTTTCATTTCGCCCATATCAAGTTTCGCGCCGGGGTCAATCGGGTCGAGACATTGGATTCCCGCTTCGAGCCAAAGGTCGAGAAACGGTCGAATATCGCCGTCGCAATGTTTGATAACAATCAATCCCAGCGAACGATAACCCTGAATGACATCTTTGAATAACGGATAAATCGTTGCGGCATAAACTTTCGGCGAAATGATCGGTCCCGTTGCCATGCAAACATCGTCGGTTGTTGCGATGACCTGAATCCCAAACCGCTTGACCGCGAGTTCCGCAAGCGCGAGATTGTAATCGACAACCCGTTTGAGCAGATCGAGAAAATGCTGTTTGTCAGTAACCATATTCATCAGCGCGTTTTGATAGCCGAGAATATCGCGCATATCCGAAAAACCGTCCCGCAGATTCAGCACCACGCCCCGATAATCGCCGTACTTCTTGACGGCACGCTCCAGCGTCTTGAACCGCTCCGGTGTGTCAACTTTCGGAAAAACGTAATCCTTTTGATCCGCAATGTTGGTGATTGGGTGTCCCATCGTGGCGGGAAGGATGTCGCCGGTCAGTCGTTTTTCGATTCCCCATTCGTCGATGTAAGTTTGCTTGTCTTTCCACGTTTTCGCGTAATCTGCCCGAATGTTGACGGCATCGAGATCGAGCAACTCGGTGACTTCGACCGGATCGGCACTTCCGCAAAGCGACTGCGACACGGCGGAGTCAACGAACCATTCAAATGTCGGAATCCGCTCCGGTGTTTCACGGCGAAGAGCGGCTAATAGGCAATCTTAGGGAGTCATATTATTTTTTGGGTTGTTTTGTCTGTGCTGTCGAGAGAACGAATTTTTCATTCAGGGCAATAACTTACTAAATTCAGTAGTTTGTAATTTTCAAAATTGATATTGGCTGCGCAAGTTCTTTCCTGTACAATGGTTGGATTACAACAAACAACCGTTTTTCAGGAGGAAGAACTAATGCGTCCGACACGAAATAATTATCAGCAATCGACACAAAAAGTCAAGAGCAACTTTGCCCTTTGCGTTCAAAAACTTTTTATCGCCGAACTTCACGGCTATAAAATCAACAACAATGTCGTCATCAAAATCATTATATCAGCCCTTTGTTATTGCGAATCTCTCTTTGCCGTCTGCCGATCCATTGCTGGCAGTCCCACAGCATTACAAATCATTTCAGCAATGAATCGTATTTGCAATGACAATGCAGTGAAGCCGAAATATCTTATTTCGGATAAAGGAACACAATTTACTTCATCAGAGTTTCGGTCTTGGTGCAACGAAAACGAAATAAAACAACGCTTCGGTGCTGTCGGCAAACATGGCTCAATAGCGGTAACAGAACGTGTCATCTTGACATACAAAGACGGTTGTACTCGGCGAATACTTGTACTATTATCGAAAAACGAAATGGTGAATGAAACACGTTTGTTCTTCGATTGGTACAACGAATATCGTCCGCACATGACACTTTCAGGAAAAACGCCGAACGAAGTTTATTACCATCGTCATCCCGCAAACGCAAAACCGCGAATCGAAACAAGACCGTTAGCAAAACACAAAACTCCCTGTGCCTCGCCGCGAATGTGTATCGCGGGAAGAACAGGAGCGAAGATAAATGTTCGTCTCGATTTTCTTGAAGGGCGGTTACATTTACCAATTATTAAAGTCGAACGAATCTAATTTTATCTGATTGTCAAAGAACAATCCGCGCTACCACTATGCGCTGATTTCATTATTGGAACGATTTTATCACTCTCAATACTATTTTTGAAAAATGTTGCTACCGAATTCGTGTTAAAATCTGACGGTTTCAGTGCCTTTCAAAATTCTTGGACAAGGACAGGGACATCCAATCCTTGATTTGTGCATCAGAAAAATCACCATAATACCCTCCAAACAGGCACAATAATATACCTGTCAAAAAAACGAGAAGAATTATATGTATAACAATATCGTTATTATTCCAACGAGAAAACATATTTGTCAAATAATTGTTATTCATCTTGTTTCCTCATATCCGACAAGAATATAATTGGATGGGATATTTGAGTTACCAAAGATATTGTCATTATCTCTCAATTTTTCTTGTCCGCAATCGGCAAACCATCCATTGTCAATGTGCGCAACACTACCATCTTTAAACGTTATTTGCAAAGTACCATGATCATTACTTCGTGCAATAAGTGTTGAATTACTTGAATGTAAACCATCTCTTCTGATAAAAACAGTTTTATCAACTCTAAAAATATTCTGCGTGTTTAAACCTTCCTGCGAAAGCCATTTATTCCTTACAACAGCACAATATCCGTGGCACTGATTTACATCCCCATAACCTGACTTAGGTGTGTTTTGGGCAATATAAAACAATTGATTTAGTTCTTTTTACAACATCCATTTTGTGATCCAGATACCCCTAGTTTAGTTGTTAACGCAGTTTAGCATTGATATCTACTATTAGATCATTAATTTTTTTTGTAATTTCGTTAGAAATAACATTAGAATTTTGAATATTTCGTAATGCAGCTATCATCATTGCACACGTTTCAGTACCAGAAAAAGCACCAGTTATCGCATTAGCCAAAAAATCTGCAATTTCTGTTTGGTTGTCGCTAGTTAAATCAGATATTATCTGATTATATGTTTCAATATGATTTGCGGAGTACATATTTATATTCTTATTGTATAATTATTGTTAAAAAGTACAAAATCCAACTTGACCAATTAGTTCCTAATTTAATGGAACTCCTGTAGGATATGTTAAAAAACCATCAATTTGAACAGAATCGCGGGGAACAACTACCTCAACTGTACCACCTTGATTTTGACCGATACCAGGCGCAGGTCTCGTCACAAAATCTGTTCCAGATCGTAAGTGTCCAATAATCACGAAGTTTGCTGATGTTGCATTTTGCGGTGGAATACCCATATTATTTGCATAATTTGGTGTTGTTAAGGGATTATTAAGAGACCAAAACTGTCCCTCGGCTGCGTCGCTTACATCAATTTTCCCAAGTCTGTATATTGGAACCCCTTCTTCAACAAAAGTTCTTGCGGCAATGGCAACAGTATCATCTGATTGGAAAGCAAGACCTTCATGTGGCAATCCTTTTGCGTACCTGACCGGTGAAATGTGTTTGATGCCTGCAAGTCCATGTAAACCAAAAGCAGAAGTTGCAATTGTTGTAGCAAGTCGCCAAGTAGCTTGATAAAACTTTCCTTCAGCTAGAGAAATCGCAGTTGATACGCCACCGAGAGCAAAGCCAATTGCCCATTCATGAATAGCGGTAATAATTGCAAGAGTCTGAACAGTACCTGTTCCAAACATCGCCATATACCAAATAGGACCAGAAATTGCGCCTAAAATAGCCCCTGCTCGTCCCGCATAAGCTCCTGCCATAACAGAATCCCACCATGATGCCCCTCCTAATCTAGCATCAACAAAACCTATAG
>JAITST010000138.1 GCA_031287585.1 Planctomycetaceae bacterium
CGTTGCCGACCAGATCGACGTAAATTCAGACGTAATAAAGCGATAACCATAAAAGGCATCACCGAGGAGGAGAATCTGCTGCGTCATCGCCGCATTGGGATGAAAACGAAACCGACCTGCCGCTTGCCGCACAAGTTGGACGACGGTATCAATCTCTTGTACATCGGTCATTGTATCCTCCGTGCATTCTGATAATTTGGACTGATTATTCGGAAAAAAACCGACCATTGGGCATCATCGGCAAAAACAAACCAAAAAAATTGTTTTTTTTTTTGCAATTTTCAGCAGTCAGCGAATTGTAGCAATTTACCGAGATAAACGGAAGAGAGAATTCAAAAATTTCGTCTCAATTCCCCTTTACTTCAAATGTGCTGACCTTTGAGACACTCGATCAGCAGACATCTCTATGTCTGTCAGACTTGTTTGACAACTTGAATTTGAGTAACTTGTAGTATAAAATGCGACAATTTAGGCAATAGAAGATAGTCCAAGGAAAGTAGGGTTACAAAACCTGTTCTGGGATTTTTTTTAATTGTTCGATAAACTTTCGTGTCAATACTTCGGCACCGTCTTTGTTCAGATGAACATCATCCTTCCACCATTCGGGGTGTTGCCAAAGTTCCGGCAATTCCCGAAAATTCCAATACGCGGCATTTTCGTATTCGGAGGCAAGTTGCCCAAACAACCTGTCCACTTCGGACGTTATTTCAGGGTTCATCTTTCCGTATTGAGGCGGTCCATAGAAAATCAACCGGACTCCGTGCTGCTTTGCCGTTTCCGCAATCCGGCGGTATTCGGCAACTTTGTCGGTATTCAGTTGTATCGCCTTGTGCGGTACGTCGTCCCAACATTTCTTCATCGCCTCAATGTCAATGTGCGGCGGCGAAAAAAGCGAACCATTCGTACTGTCGCCCGGTGCTGCCGAAGCACAACGTCCTAACGCATAGTTAATCATCGACCGTCCGATGGCTCCGATACCTTCGCCGTTCGGCAAACTTTTGCATCGGAAAAAGAAAAATGCCAACTTATCCCGATAACCGGGATTAAAATATGCTGCTGTGTGCGGACTGATATTCGTGAACGGCGAAACCAAATACGAGCGAAATGCTCCCGGAAGATTCTTGGAAATAAGCCCATAATCGGCTTGAATAATCGCTATCTTGGGAACGGGATTATGAAGCAGATATTCCTCGAACAAAAAACGAGCCATCTCAATATTTGTCCCGTCGATGGCAAAGTTCCACGCTTTGCTGCCGACGGCTGCGGACAGAGCGGCGGCATCAAAATTGACGTGTGTCTTGGAGTTGCCGAAAAAAACTATTTCGGCATTCGTATCCCCGCGGTAGAGATGTACCGGCGATTCCGGGATACTCAAATCATTCATCGCCGCCTGTGTTGACCAATAGGCAAGACCTTTATCAATACAAAATATCAGCCCTCCTATCAGCAGGAACCGAACGGCAAATTTCTTGATGTCTAGGTATTCAGAGGAAGAAATGTATGTCATAGTTATCAGTTGGCAGTTATCAGTTTCGGTTCAACTGATAACTCAGCAACTCCTCAAAATTGGAAGTAAATGAATGATGCAATATCGCTGTACACTCCGAAAAGGAGAATGAAAAACACGGCGAAAATATAAAAAGCCCAGCGTACCGGAAGCGGTGAACGTTTGAGCAAATTTTTGAACGGAAAATAGAGGTTAAATATCTCCGCAAAATAAAGGAATCCGACCAGTCCGAACGCAAGCATCAGTTGCATATCGGAGAGTCCTCCCTGAACGTTAATGTTCCAGTTCGGGAAAACAACGGCGTGGTGCAAAAGCGTTACCGCATCGGCAAGCGAATTGGCTCGGAAAAAAAGCCATGCAAAACAAACAACGAAAAAAACAAATAAAATATGCAAGCAGCGAACCAGCGGAGCAACACTTTTGAATATCAGCAAATTGTAAAACCGATTCCGCAGCGGAATTGTTAAAAGTTCGATGATTTGCAGCAAACCGTGTAACGCTCCCCAAATGACATACGTCCAATTTGCCCCGTGCCATAGTCCGCTGATAAGAAAAACGAGAAAGATATTGGTTAACCAGCGCGGCTTCGCAACCCGATTGCCGCCGAGCGGAATGTAAAGGTAGTCGCGAAACCAACTTGTCAATGAAATGTGCCAACGCTTCCAAAAATCGTGGAACGAATCGGCAATGTACGGCATCTTGAAGTTTTCTATCAACTCGAAACCGAACATTCGGGCTGTTCCCCGTGCAATATCGGTGTAGCCGGAGAAATCGCAGTAAATCTGGAATGCAAAGAAAAACGTTGCTGTCCAGATGGGAACACCGTACATATTGTCGGGATTGTTATAGACCGTATTGACATACACCGACAGCCGGTCGGCAATCACCACTTTTTTGAAGAAGCCCCAAAGGAGGAGCAAAATTCCGTCCTTGACGTTTTCGTAATTGAAACGATGCGGTTCATGGAATTGCGCGGCAGAAATCGGGAAGCCCGCTCAATCGGACCGGCAACGAGTTGCGGAAAAAAGGACACGAACAGCGCAAATGTGAAAAAGTCCCGCTCGGCAGAGATACGCCGCCAATAAATGTCGATATTATAGGCAAGCACTTGAAACGTATAAAACGAGATTCCGACGGGCAGCAGCACATCGAGAAACGGCAACTCCAGTCCGGTCGGCAAAAACGGAAACGTCTCCCGAAGAAAAATAAGCGATGCTCTTGTGAAAAGATAATACTTGAAAACAAAGAGAATACCGAGATTGACAACCAAACTCGTAACGAGCATACAAACCCGCCGCCGATGGGGGGCGTTCTCCATCCCCAGAGCGGTTAAAAAGCCGACCAGCGACGTGATGAGCATGAGGACAGCGTAATCGGGTCGCCACCACATGTAGAAGAAATAACTGACAGCAAGCAAGAACAGGTTCCTCGGTCTTTGCGGCGGCAGCGCAAAATAAACGACGAACGAAATAAAAAGGAGATATAAAAACTCGACGGAGTTAAACGCCATATCGACTGTCTTATCAACAATTCTGCAATAGGATACCGTATTAAGAGACGTTTGTCTATCGTCTC
>JAITST010000237.1 GCA_031287585.1 Planctomycetaceae bacterium
GCCATTATTGGCGTTCTAATCGCTTTGCTCTTGCCCGCTGTGCAAGCCGCCCGTGAGGCGGCGCGTCGGATGCAGTGTACGAATAAACTTAAACAATTGTCGTTGGCAATGCACAATTACCACAACACCCACAATTCCCTGCCGGCTGGCGGTGCGCCGTTTTACATCACCGCAGCAAGTTCTTCGTCGTTGGGTTTAGTCGGTAGCAGCCGAGTTTCAGTGTTCTTTTCCTTGCTGCCGTTCTATGAACAGCAAGCATTGTATGAGACATGGACATCGTCAGCACAGACGTTGCAAAAAGCAGGCACACAAGTTTATCCTTGGATTACTAACGCAAGTTATCCCGACTTGGAAAAGGTTATCAAAACAAACCTCGACGCACTCCGCTGTCCTTCGGAACCGATGAAGCCCTTGTCAGGTGATTCTGGACATACCAATTATGCTTACAGTACTGCTGATTTTGCGGCGTGGGTTGGCGATGAAAATCAACGAGCCGTTTTTGCTCATCGGCAATGGCACGGAATGGAATTTATGAAAGATGGAACCAGTAACACTGCCGTATTCAGTGAAAGAGCATACGGACAAGCAGGAAATAAAAATGTGGTCGGAGGAATGGCTTACGTTGCCGGAGCGAAACTTCAGGACGATACCACTAAACCGCCAACATCCGCGGCGAATTGTTCCATTGCGGCTTGTTTGGCGGCTCAAAGCGGACGTGTTTACGCAAGTTCCGTAACTGATACCGATATCAGCGGAGCGGGCATTCCCACGTTCCGATGGCTGGACGGCATTCCGGCTGCTAATGGATTCAGCACGATTTTACCGCCCAATTCCATTACTTGTGTGTCAAGCGGTAAAAATTCAACGGCTCGTGCCATTGCTTCGGCAAGCAGTTATCACACCGGAGGCGTTCAGGTCGGATTCGGTGACGGCAGTGTCCGTTTCATTACGGAGACCATCACCGCCAAAACAAGCGGCGGTGTCGATTTTTGCGTCACAAACGGTGTATCGCCGTTCGATGTCTGGGGTGCCATCGGTTCACCTAACGGCAGCGAAAGCGTTGCGTTGCCGTAATAACTATTGAGAGGGTAGAAGAAGGGAAAGAGGGATGGGGCGAAAAATTATTTTTTTCCATCTAACATCCATCCTCTCATCCCTTCCCCCTACCACTATTAACTATGAACTACAGGATTAACTATGAACTACAGATTATTAACAATTAACTTGCTTTTGTTGACGGGCTGTTATTATCAACCGAAACTTCCGTCGGATATTCCGCCGTTGACGAATTGTAAAATTACCGTCACACAAGACGGCGTTCCGCTTGCTGGAGCAGTGGTCTCGTTGGAATCCATTGACGGCGGAGAAAAATGGAGAGTCGGCAGTACGACGGATGCCGATGGCACCGCAGTGCCGTTCACGAACGGACTATTTTCGGGAGTACCGCAAGGAAAATACAAAATCATTGTTTCCAAAATAGAATCCGACACAGACACTCGCCCACAGGAACCCGAAGCCGGTGATACCGGCTATGACGAATGGCAAAAAAAGTACGCAAATGTTCCGCCTCCCAGCAGTTATTCCGTAGTCGAGAAACGATACACGACCACTTCGACTACGCCGCACAAAATCGAGGTTTCCGGCAAAAAAACGATAGAAATAAAAATCGATATCGGAAAGAAAATTCGGGAAAAAATCAATCCTTAATCGGCGTTGAGCGCGATACCGTTAGGCGGACGCGCGTTTTCCTAAAATCACAGAAACTTGCGAACGGTTTCAGGTAACGGTATTGGGTACCATACTGCGAAACATCAATCAGATGACATTTTGAAATGATCTTGGCAACTGGGAACAAAGTCCGTTGCGACGACTAAATGTCAGTCTTTTGGCGTTTCGCAGTATATCCGCAAATTAAATTGACAACACCGTTATTTTTGCAGAACTACAAGCAAAAAATAACCCGCGTCATAAATGACACGGGTCTCTGAACATTCGTCTGACTAACTATCAGATAACGTAAAACTGACAGTTAGTACCGTCCGCCACGTCCGCCGCCATCTCCGCGACCACCGCCGCCGTGATGACTACGACCGCCGCCACCGCCACCTGTGCGAGGCGGACGCGGACGCGCTTCGTTCACTCTGAGAGTACGCTCTCCGAGTTCTTTGCCGTCCAACGCTGTAATAGCGTCCTGCGCCTCTGTACTGTTTGACATCTCAACAAAGCCGAATCCCTTGGACCGTCCTGTTTCACGATCAGTGATAATGTCAATCTGACCAACTGTTCCATGAACCTCAAATGCCTCACGCAATTCCTCGTCGGTAGTGCGGTAGGAAAGGTTGCCTACATAAATCTTCATCGCAATTTCTTTCTGCCATCATAGAAAACTAAAGACAATCGAAAACCAATCTTATGACGGCGCAAGAGTGGGAAATCCGAGGAGCCAAGACAGGGCGGCACCAACCAACACGCAAGTATAACAGATTCTATGCCCCTGTCAATACCAGTTTGGGGAGTTTTATGAAGTATTTTTGGTATTATAGGGAAAATGGGGGCAATTGTTAATTGCAAAACGGGAAAAATATCATCACACCGATTGCAAAGTTATTTTTTCACGGGTATTTTTCATAGATAGGTAAGGGTAGGAAAGGAAACTATCCTTAACTATCTGTGAAAAACGAGTCGTGTCATAAATTTATTGTTTTTAAATTTTGCTGCTCTTTGTAAAGGACGGCAAACACAAAGATACGCAGGTTTTTACCGCACGGAACCGTTCTTTCGACAAGTTGCTTGATAATATCCTAAACCAAAAAACAATAAATTTAGGGTCGTGTCATAAACTTATTGTTTTTGAAATTTTTGCTGTTCTTTGTTAAGGACGGCAAACAACAAGGTACACAGGTTTTTACCAAACGAAACCGTTCTTTCGACATGTTACTTAATA
>JAITST010000241.1 GCA_031287585.1 Planctomycetaceae bacterium
GATACGGTCAATGTTTCGTTCGTTTTCCCATTCGAGTTTAATACGCGGAAAGGTAATCCCGCCCCAATGACTGACACTGCTTTTCGATGCCCATTCCCCGCGGTCGGAAATACCGATGATTCCATCGCAAGCCAAAGCGGCACGGTAAGTGTCGTTGTACTCGGACGTTGCCGTTACCTTTGCCTGCGGCGCAATGTTATAAGGCGTTGCACAAAGTGCGGCATTGATGCTCAAAAATAACAATGTTGAAAGAAGGATTTGTTTCATTTGATAACAGGAGCGTGTTAAATGTGCTGGCGAATTTTTTCTTGACAAAAACAAACACCATATAAACAAGAACACGATTTTAACCGTGTTCGGTATCAATGACAAGGCAGGGTGCAAAATTTTGACGGACATTATCGTGACCGCCCTATAAGCGTCCGGTGGTATCGCTCACTTTGGTAACTCAGCAATCGGTCATTGAGACGGTCAATATGTATCCGCCAAGAATCTGCAACAGGTCTGGCAGAGTATCTTTGGTGTAACGGAGACGGTAAAAATTTACTCTGTCCGTTGCCGTTTGTTCGACCCAGATACCGTAATCTTGCAGAAAAAGCCGGTGATAGCCGGGCTGCACCACTTCGCTATCGTGTAAAAAGGCGGACTTCCATCTCTGTTCGCCCTGTGTCGGGGCAACGCTCCCGGTGGTCGGTGTCACCGCCCCATTGGTTCTTGTTGCGGGTGAGTGGAGCGGCACCAATCATCCCGAAGGGCTGGTTGCCTGCGATAAAAAAGATGTAGCGGTCTCGTCCCGACCCGATACAGGTATCCACTTTGGAGACGTAATCGGCATAATCCTCCGGAGACGATGCGTCATATTATCCCAACAAGCCCAGCATATAGTTTGGTAACTGGTTTGCTATTCCTAGTGTATTCACGTTTGATTGTACGAGGACTTGGGCTCTTGTCAGGTTTGCGGTTTCTTCCGCGAAGTCCGCGTCTCTGATTTGGCTTTCGGCTGCTACAAGTGCTTCAAGTGTATCGCTTAACACGTTTGCGTTCGTGTCCAGCGTTGTCTTTTGCAACGCTCCGAACCGTCCGCGAATCGCTGTCACCGCGACTATCGCCTCCTCAACAATTCTGTACGCCTTACTCGTGTCGGTGAATAAGTCGGCATCTTTTCCTGTCGCCAGTTGGTACAACCTGCCGGACGTGCCGCCTAGTTTTACCGTGTTTATCGCCTGAATACCTATTGTTACCTGTTGGTTCGATACTACCGCCGGTCCGAGTTGGAACGTCGCTCCGCCGCCTTGTATCTTGAAACTGGTCTCGTAACCGCTTTGCGTTTGGTCATTCATAGTAAAACTCAACGACAACGTCGAATCAACTGTACTGATGTCCCAGCCATCCGCTACCGCCTTCACGCCGTTGATTGTCACCTCCGCGTCATCACCATACGCACGCTCGGCTTTCGTACCATCGGCTAGCCGCGTGTCGATTGCCGCACCTTTACCGTTGGTTATGATTCCTTGAATGTCAACGAATTGCCGGCTGCCGTAACCATCCGACCTGAATACTAATTGCCAATCTTCTTCG
Source organism: Planctomycetaceae bacterium (assembly GCA_031287585.1). GTDB lineage: Bacteria > Planctomycetota > Planctomycetia > Pirellulales > Thermoguttaceae > UBA8133. The sequence goes on from JAITST010000241.1 coordinate 1,579, forward strand.
TCTTTACCGAACAACAGTTTTGCACCGTTGAGCGAACCCGGTGCGGATGTTCCGCCTTTTGTCAGCAACGTGTCGTCGTCAACCGTCACGGTTCCGTTACCAAGTCCATTACCGCCAACCGACGGACCTTTGAGTTCAACTGAGAACAACAGTTTCGTCATCGGGTCGCTTTCGATTAGTTGCTTGATGTCATACGCGGTTGTCACACCTTGCTTGATGTGAATAGTAATTTCCTTCGTCCGGTTGTCCAGTTCGAGGAACAAACCGTCTTGCGTCATTGACGTTGGCGTAATCAAGTTTCCGCACTCGTCGAGTTTAGTTGACGTGATGAGGTTGTCGTTGAACGCACCGGTGACATTATTATCCTGAACGTAAATAATCGAGTAACCATCGTAATCGGAGCCGGGACGTTTGGCGACAAGGTCATAAGTCGCGTCGATTCCATTTTCTGATGTCATCGTACCGCGCGAGTAGTTTGAGATGTAGTTGAACGGTTCATCGCAATCTTCACCCCACCCGACAAACGAAATGTCGTCAAAAACAACATCGCAAAGTCCGTCTGACACTGTCGGGGTCAACAATCCGAAACCGCCGTCGTCGTTACACTCGTCCCACGTGTCAGTCGGACGGCGCAACAAACTTGTACTGATGTTTTTGACGTATTCAGGGTCTTGCTGGTTCCACCATTCAACGAGGTCACGGGCGGTTGTCTGGACTAAACCGTCAGGCGACGTAACGAGATGAACTGTCATCGTTCCGCGTTGTACAAGTCCGCCGCTTGAAACAAGCGGACCATCGTAAACAAAATCTATTCGTCCGGTACCCGCGCTCGGCGTGTTCGTATAGTTTGTTGCCGTGAACATTTGGTTAACAACTGCGTCATCGTTAATCAAACGAATTAAGTCAGCGGCGGTCGGTGGTAATGCTGTACCAGTGCTTTCATCATTAGTCATCCAAATCGTAACAGTACCTTTATGACCGCCGGTATTTCCAGTGTTACCAACGGTCATCGGTTGCGATGTCAAACCAAGACTTGCAAATGTACCGCTACCATCATTAATGCTAGAAGTAGCATTAGGAGTAGGAGGAGGACTAGTTTGACTCCAGTCTTCTGAATTTGACTGCGATAACGCTGCTGTAAAACCGAGTTTTGCGTCGTTGATTGCTTTAATAACCTCATTCGCATTGATTGCGTCCACTCCGAGTGGATTTGTAATACTTGGATCTAACAAACCGCTATTGAGTGTAATGTCAAGTCCGCCGGTAATACTATTTATCGTAACCTTTACTCGCTCAGATTGTCCCGCCACCGCTTTCATAGTTATGGCGGTATTGTTTGCCATATCACCGCGCTCGTCCGCAGTGATTGTGAAAGCAGTGTTTAACAAAACATCATTAGTATTTGAATTACGAAAAATCAATTCGGCTTCAGCATACGATTCGCCCGGGTCATATTCAACCCAACCATCTTTGCGGTCAACAGCGTTTGCAAACACCATTTCATCAGTCGCTTTTTTGATTTGGAACAAGACATCGTCGTATTCCTCACCTTTTTTACGCGCGGTTATGACAACGCTCGCATCAGGATTTTTCGCGTTAAGAACGGTGGACGCGAAGTCAACAACATCGGGGTCGGTTGTTGTATCAATCCAAATTTCACTATTTCCTTTCGCGTCAGCAACGAAGCGGATGTTTGGCGAACCTTCGGGACCTAGGTACTGGATACCAGTTCCATCGTCAGGCGAACCGGAGTACGCGACTTCGGCAAATGCCGACACGATACCGAGACCATGGTCGCCGGGTGACAAACGAGCGAGAACCGGCGGCGGATTTGTCGCGTCGTAATAAACGCCGCCGTCATTGTCAACTTTCAGACTTTGAAGCAACGACGTACACATTATAGTTCCCCAATACTCGCTATTGTTCAACGCGGTCACTACTTCGTTTGCCGTACTAACAACCTTACCGCCAGTTTGTCCGCCGGAAAATGCACTCTTGAATGTTGTTTTACGGGTGATGCCATTTTCAGTATCGCTTTTGCTTTTGTCAAAAGATGGATCACCAATAATACTATTAGTATTGCTTGTTTGTTGGTAAAGACATATATTACCAGTGCCGGTATTGTCCGCAGTTCGTTCAACGGTAAAGAGACTAGCCGCTCTTTCACTACCGCGCGATGCTTGATTACTGAGGTCAAACATATTAACAATATCTTGTGCAGTCATTCCCGTACCTGTGCCGTCATTTGCGTCCGGCGGCAATACGATGAATAACGTTCCCGCATCGCCGCCGCTGTTTTGGGTATTTGCAGTTGCTAATATATCTCCAGTAGTGGCTGTAGTATTAACCGTTGTTCCCGCGATTGAATCTGGGAATGAGACGCTAAAATTTCCATCGCGAGTAAGAGCGTTACGAATATCGGCATACGTTGCACCTGCCGGTGCCGTACCTGTTGTCACCTGAATAATAAGTGTTCCATCTGTTTCTGAATACCTTACACCGGCACGTTCCCCGACAGGAATAATACCGTTACCAGCGGTACCGGCAATTATACTAATGGCAGTATTATTGTACTGTGCCCCAGGAGCGTTGGCTGTGAACGAAAGATATTCATTAACAGCCAATGTCAAACCAGACGCACTTGCAATCAATCCATTTATATCCCCCATCAACGCTACTGCCTTCGTAGCGGCATCATTGAAATAAGCGTACGCTTGGCTCGGTGTCCCGGTTGGGTTGTTCGTGTTCCATGCCGCTTGCGTTTTCTGCCCGTCAACGTAATTTATTGTTACGCCGTTGTACTGGTCTCCGGTTATGTTTGCGATAAATTTTAGCGCGGTGTTGTCGTGATACGGTAAACCTGTTGCGGTATAAACAGAGTTGTCAACGTCGTCCGCAACCGCTTTCAACCATTCAGACGTTTGCAGCAAAACATTGAGCGTTGCCGGATATCCGGAACCCAACGACGGTTCGTATTCTACCGTTATTCCGCCCGATGTTCCCTCGATAAATTTTACGTCAACGCATCCGGCATCTGTTCCGGTTTGTCCCGCCTGAATGAGTATGTCGTTACCGGGACCCAGACTACTGACGTGTAACTGTCCGGCGATTGCGTCCGACGCGACTTCCGCGACAACGCCCGTCGAACTCGTTTGACGATTCACCACTGTCGCTATTTCTTGTACAGTCGTTCCCTTCTTGAACGATTCAGTCGCGTAACCCAAGTTACCGCCGAATGAGAGCGTAATGTCGTCCGGCAGAACGGAGTGATTGAAGTACAGTTCCGCTCGTTTCGCGGCGGCGGCAACTTTCACGTTTACGTTCACAGGTTGCTTGTCTGTTCCGAACCGGACTTCATTAACAGTCAGGTCTTGGATAGTGTAACGGTCAGTGCCTGAAACTTCAAAATCGAGTGAACCATCGAGCAGGTTTCGTCCCATAAACGACGTACTGGCGGAGATACGGTCGATTGCTTTGAGCGACGCGTCAACTTGCAACTGGTTTGCGGCAATCATTTCACGGCTCATTGCGCCGGTATTTGCGGCTTCGGTAACGAGTCCGCGTATGTCGTTCAGAAGCCCCGAAACTTCGTTCAACGCACTGTCGGCAACGGCAATCATCATATTTGCGCGTTCGGTATTCTTTATACCTGTCTCTACGCCGGTTATCTCGGAACGTAACATTTCGCTCGCCATCAATCCGGCGGGGTCGTCCTTGCCGCTGTTAATCTTCAAACCAGTGCTTAACCGCTGTAATGCTGTTTGGAGTCCGGTCATATTTTTGTTGAGCGAACTCAACGCGGTCATAGCCGGAACGTTCGTGTAAATACGTGTCACGCGATTTTCTCCTTGAACGGTTTTATGTCTGGCTCATTGCAGACATATCCAATCTCTGAATCGTCTTTGAATCAATTTTGTCAGTCCTTACCGTTTTACCAGTAATGACTAATCCACCGCCTGGAACAGTACAAACGAATACGCCGATTGTACGAACCAATCCTAGTGTTCCGTCAGTGACTATCGAATTGGTTCATTCAGTTTTTTTAGTGGTATTAGATATTTTGTTCGTACTTGTCGCACCGCATAGTCTCAATTTTCGCATTGTTTCGGTTAGTCAAAATAATCCGATTGTAAGAATAGTAAGGTTGTTTTACTAGACGATTGACGGCGCAGAATGGTGAGCAGGCATTTTTCGGGGAGATTTTTGCAGATAGGCAAAGATGGGTAAGGAACAGAAAAACATCAATAGACTTGTTCGGAAACTAAAACGAGCCGTTGGGATTGTTGAAAAATGCGGGACATTTTGCTTGTCTAAAATGCTTGTTTTCTCTATTTTCACGTTTCCGAACAAGTCCAATAATAAATGGTGTTGCGCACGGTGGCACAGAGGTCACGGAGTGATTGTTTTTATTTTAGATTTTGTAAATACTGTGAAAGAAAAACCTTATTTTGACAAAAAAACACCTCAGTAGCAATGGGCGTTCACCCAAACATAACCTCATTACCTCATTGTTGCTCGCCTTAATTCTAAATAAGGTAATGAGGTTATGTTTACGGGCGTACATTTGCTACTGATGTGTTTTTTGTAAAAATAAGTTTTTTTATTCCATAAGTTCATTGTGAGCAGGTTATATGTCTTTTCGTTTTTTTCACAGATAGGTAAGGGTAGGAAATAACCGTAGACTAAAGTCTACTGTTAATAAAGTGTAGTCGCTAGCGCGACTGGGAAAGGATTTTTATACCGAACACAATTGAAAATTTACACCTCCCACCGTCGGCTGAAGCCGATGGCAATATAACCATTATCTCGTATTGCCGTCTGTTTTAACCGACGGAGACGGTGCTTTATTAACCGTAAGCTTTATCCTAGGGTTATTTCCCGTGTTACTGTCCTTCTGGCGGTTGGGGTGCGTTTTCTTTTGTTAGCGGAGTTGTGTTTATGTTTGATTGGATGAATGTTACGTTTGTTTTTCCGTTATTGAAAACGGTTTTTTTCTTGTGGTAACTTGGTTTCAGTTCCGTTTCTTCCGGCGTTTGTGGTTCTGCCGCTATCGTTGCGTTGTCGCATACTGGCGGCAGCGGAGCGTCTTTGGTTTGCTTTGGTTTTGTTGTATCTTCGACTTGCACTTCAATTACTTGCATACCTAACGGCGGTATTTCGCTGACCGGTGTACTGATTTTACTGCCGTTGTCCGGTCTTGGCGGAACTCCGTTTGGCGCATCCGCTTCGTCAACTTCGGGGGCTAACGTCGGTGCTGGCGGTACTATGTCCCTTACTGAACTTACACCGTTTCTACTAACATTTTCACTGGTATATCCAACTCCAACTACACTTCCACTGCCGGTTTTGCTCACGTGAACCGAATCATCAGTTATCGGACCTGGGTCTATCCAGTGACCGCGGTCATCCAGTTGCAGCGTTCCCATTTGCAAGTCCAAACCCATCCGTTTCGACTCGTAACCTATCCACATATCCAAGAACGAATTTTGCGCGTCGAGCAACTTTTCCAACGCAGTAATGATACGTTGTGCCAAGTTGTTATCACTATTCGACTGACCGGGCGTTTGCGGCGGGCGGATTAGTTCCAGTTGCGCAAGTTCTACCGTCGTTGTCGAAATCGCAATCGACGCGCGTTGTATCTCAAACTCAATTTGGTTTCGTTGCAACAACCGAATCGTGTCGCGAATCTCCGACTGAACGTTGTCAACATAACTGTAATAATCACGTCTTGACTGCTGATACATAAGTAACTGCGTTCGATACGCACTCTGCTCAGTATGACGAGTCATCGGCGAATCCCAAACAACACCGACGCTAATCTGGCTATTCGACGCATCGAATTTTAATCCATCATTATCAATTGTACCGGCACTACCCTTGACCTGAATCGACAAATCACTCTTCAACGCATTCGCCGCAACCTGAATCTTTCGCCAACTGTCCACCAGCGATGAGCGTGCGTTCATCCAGTCGAGCCGGTTCTCCGCCGCAACTTCAAACGCCCGTTCCGCCGAGATATTCACCGGTACAAGCGTTATCGAGTTCAACCGGACACGTGCCTGACAAAGAGCCGTCTCCAAAATCTGGAACGAAAGCTGGTCAATAACACGGTTCAACCAAATCCGGTAAAACACATTTTCGTCCGGTATCTGAACATCTTGTCCGTCAACTTTATGCTTGTAAACATACGTTCCGATGATTGTCGGTTTCAATATTTCCTGCAACTCCAATTCGAGAACCGCATCGATGATTTCGTCCGCGAGCGTATTGTTCTTCAATGTTGCGAACAACGCCGCTGGTTGCGTTTCTTTCAGGAAGTTAATAAGCGTGACAATCGACTCTAGCCGCTTACGTTGTTATTCAAACCGTTCGTAAATCGTTTCGATACTCGCCTTGAATTGTTCAACGTCAAATATACGCGGGTCGATTTGTTGCGTTGCCGATTGCGTTTGTGAGACCTGTTTTTCCAACGCCTGCAACGCCGCAATTCGTTCCGGTACTTTCTGCAACATCGCCTGATAATCGTGTTCGATTACGTCAAGTTCCTTTTGAACGCCGTCGAGAATTTCGTCCGCGACAGGAAAGGTTTCCTCTGGAATAATAATCTGGTCTTCACGACGTAACGATAACAAGAGCCGCTGTGTTCTGCCTTGCAAGTCCGTCATCCGTTTTGAAATCAACTGAAATTGTTCAAGCAACGGGTCTTGAACTTTAACCGGTAAATCCGGCGGTAAACCGAGCGACGAAACAAGATATCTTTCGACCGTTGACAAGTATGAATTTTTCTGTTGCAATAACCGCGTTTGCGACGCATAAAACTGTTGACGCATTTCTTCGACGCTCAAACGTGTACGCCGTGAATCGCGAACCGCGTTGAACTGTTCGTCCATCTGGTTTACGTTGTCTTCAAGACTAATAAGGTTTTGTTCCTGATTCTGAATCTTGATTTGTTCCGCGAGCAAACCATAGTAACCAGCCGTTCCGCCGACATTGTTCGCGCCGGGTGACGGTGTTCCAACCGCCGGACGATTCGGTCCGCTGCTGCCGGTCAGGATTTTTGAGTAAAAACCTTGACGATAAAAAACCATCTGACGAACGTTCGCGAGCAAGTTACGCTCGGATTGCGTTAATTCTTCGAGTACAATTTTCTTACCAGCGTTTCGCAACAACGGTTGTATGAAATTGAGATTGATTATTGAACTTGTATTTGAACTGTCTGCGCCGGCGAATTGCCACGTTATTGAGTTTGCGACGCTAACCAACAACTCCGCTCCGGTTGCAAATTTTTTGTTGAATCCAATACTTGCGTCGTTTGTCAACTCTGGTCGGTCAGGGGCTGTCAGGTTGCCCGACGCGGTATAGAACAACGAATCGCCGCCGAAAAACTGTACGTCGTACTGAAAACGTTGATTCGACACAGCGAGTGCGGATAGGTAAACGTTTTCAAGTGCCTCCTGATATTCACGTGAATGACGAAGGGCGAGTTCCATAGCGGTTTCTTTGTTCAGGAATACGTTGCCGTCTTCGTCGAACGTTAGATACTGCCGCCAGTACGGATTTTCTGCCCACTTCGTTTGCATACATTTTTTGCACGTCTTCCCGATTTTTTTGCAATCAACGCAGTGCATCAACCGATGCGAACATTTGTCGTCTTCAAACATCGGTTCGCAATCAGGGTCGTAAGGGTCATACATTCGGGAACGCTTATCAATGGCAATCGTGAAATCGCAAAGTGCCGCGCTGCTGTCGCACGCGGAGTTGCGAACGAGTGAGTACGCTTCACGGTCGGCTTTTTTCCGATAGTGCTGCGGCGTGCAACCGATGGAAAATAGGAATATAATAATTGTCAAAGCCAAGCAAAATGTTACACCTCGCGTAATCGGGTAAGATAACACGTTGGTAACAAGTACCGGAATTTTGTTTGTTGAAAAGTTCATAAAACTACTGTTTCCATACAAATGACAAACCGAAAACGACCGAAAGCGGCTAAAACCGTAGCGTCAACGCACGCGCACCAACACGACACTAACCGTATGCCGCACACAATACTACTTAATGTCATTATCGCCGTGAAAGTGGCTAAACTTTAACGGTTGTAACGATAATGCCGGTTTTGCGGGCAAGGATGTCGTGTCGATTGGTGGTTTGTGATATAATTTTACTTGTGTATCAAAGTGACATTGACAAACATAGCAAAAATGAGTAGAATCCACAGATTGTCAGTTTGATACTAACCCCATACATACGCCGAATGGCGTGGTATGTAACGCCTAAATGTCAACGAATTATGAGTGTCTGGAACAAAGTACTTTTCGGTTTGATTATTCTCGTGCTGATAGGTGACGTTTATTTTGCGGCACTCGAGTTGAATCTGCGTCGTCATTACCGTTCGCAGATTAAAGAAAACGGTGAAAAGTTGGACAAGACCAAAGCCAACATCGAAAAGTTGCAACGCGGCGCAAAACCCGAAGCGTTGCTCCATGAAAAGTCAACCGCAGAACTTGGTATGGACGAGTTGCGGGTAAAACTGGCGGCGATGCTCGACAGCAGGCAACGGGCGTGGTTTGGTTGTCAGTTGACGGATGTTAAACCGGACGGTTTTTTGGTTAAGCCGACAATCGAAGAAGGCGGCGACCAGAGGGATATTGCTTATGCTACGGTGACAGTTATTTCTGACGAAGATAAAATGGACACGGCGGGGACGGTCTATCTGTTCTCGGAAGGCAACGAGCAAATTCAACCGGCGTTTCTAGGTGTCTTCAACGCGGCTGATTCACAGGTGTCTGGTAACGGTACGAAAACGTTACTTGCGGCAAGTATTCCGATGAACGACGATGAGATTAAGAAGTTAGAGAGTTGCCAGACGGAAAAGATACCCGTTGCAGTTTATACAACAATGCCGTTCGATAAACAGTTTGACTTCTTCAATACGGCTGACCCTGAAAAGCAACGTATTCTGTACGACAATCTGTCACAGGAACAATACGATGCCGCAATACCGGAAGCGAAACGTGAAGTGTTCAAGAAGGAAGACCGTGAGAGACAAAGTTTCAACGTCATTATGCAGAATTACTACAAAGTTCGTGAAGACTTGCAAAATGATATTGCGGTACTAAATTCGGGTATCGCGAAATTGGAAAAATCAATTGAACTTTCGGAGGGTGATAAAAAATCGCTTGAAGCAGAAATGGCAATGGAAAAGAAACGTATAGAAGCGATGAAAGAGCAACGCGACGCGGTAAAAAAAATAAGTGAGGCAATGGATGCTCAAATCGAGGGGTTAAAAGAAAAAATAGAAAACACCCAACAAAATAACGAGTGGTACGTAAGCAGAATAGCGGAGTACCAACTAAAAGTAACAAAACTGATAGAAGACAAAGAACCGCCAGCGATTGAGTAAAGACGAGCGGCATCAGCATTCACGGCGTAATCGCTTTTCAATCCTGATGATACAACAGTAAATACGTTGGGCTGTTTTTTAGCAGTTCGCTGTGAGTGCCTACCGATTCTATTTTCCCATCGCACATTACTACTATTCTGTTTGCTAACGACAATGCACTTGGGCGGTGCGTTACTATTAACGTGGTTCTTTTTCCCACAAAACTTTTCAGGGCTTCGTGAATCATTTGTTCACTGTACATATCAACCTGACTTGTCGCTTCGTCCAACAACAAAATTGTCGGGTCACGCAGTATCGCCCTTGCCAACGCTATTCGTTGACGTTGTCCGCCAGATAGCAATCCGCCGCCGGGTCCGACTACCGTTTCGTAACCCGCTGACAGTTCCTTCTCAATAAATTCGTGTGCGAACGCGCTCTGTGCGGCGTTGATTACTTCTTCGCGGGTCGCGTCTGGTTTGCCGTACTTGATGTTGTTGAAAACTGTTTCGTTGAATAACGTTGGCTCCTGCGTCACTAAACCGATTTGTGAACGTAAATCAGTTTGACGAATTTCGTTGACTGGCACTCCATCAATTTTCACAATACCGCAAATGGGGTCGATAAACCGTAATACAAGCGATACTAACGTACTCTTTCCACAACCGCTTTGTCCGACAATCGCAATCGTTTCGCCGTACTCAATCCGTAACGAAACATTGTTGAGAACCGGTCGCCCATGTTCATACGCGAATGTCACGTCTTCAAACGTTATCGACTTGTGATGACGTTCAAAGGGCAACGGATTTTCAGGGTCGTGAATTATTATCGGTCGGTCTATCATCGCGTAAATACGGTCAGCCGCCGCGACCGCACTTTGAAACTGCGTGAAAATGTCCGCTAACTTACGTGCCGGGTCAGCCGCCGCCGCTAACAATCCGAAGAACGCGAGCAACAAACCTCTGTCGAGTGTCGCGCCGCTGATAAACGTGAGTTTACTCAATTCCTGTTCGGGACACATCAGTAAGTACGCACCTAGAAGAATCGCGACCGAAATCATCAACAGCCCAAGTAATTCGGTAAGCGGGTTTGTCAACGATGAGTACTTTGTAATCTTCATCGACTTTTCGTAATATGCTTTGTTCGTGGCGTGAAACTTGTGACGTTCATAGATTTCACGTGTGAACGCCTTCACGATTTTCACCGAGCGAAACGTTTCCTCAAGCCGCGAGTACATCGCTGCCATCTCTTCCATACCGCGCCGAACTGCGCGTTTTATCGAACGCGCGAGCCAACGAATCGCGACGACAGCAATCGGCAAGAGCAAGAGAGTAAAGAACAAAAGTTGCCAACTTATCCACGCCGCAAGCGTCAGACAGACTATCATCTTGATAGGTTCACGAACCAACTTGCCGTACAGTATGTCGAATCCGCCAGCGAGACTGCTCATATCGTTTGTGAAGCGGCTCATCGTGTCGGCAACACCGCTATTATTGAAGAAGTTTACCTCGTATGCGATAACGTTGCGGAAGAATTCTTCGCGGATGAACAACGTTCCGCCTTGTGCAATGTGAGCAGACGCAATCGTTTGGCAAACAACGCAGATTGAACGCAACGTTGACGCAAGCAACATAAACGCGAGCAGGAAAACGACAGTCTTAAACGGCGTATCGGGCGTATAACGTTCGATATACGGACGCAAGTAAACCAACACCGCTTCCTTCGACGCATCCGAAAACCAACCCGTCTGCACAATTTCCTTTGGCGGGGCGTTATGTATTTGCTCGATTTGTTTGTCTATCCAAGTTGTGAAAGTTCCGTTTTCAAAACTAATTTCAACAATAGCGTAAACAACAGTACCAATACTCCCGCCCCAGAGTATCCCAATCAAAAACGCACAAACAACAGTGATTACGATTGCACCCTTAAAACGAAATGTCTGACGTACAGCGCGATAAAAATTATCCATATTTTATTTACGTTGTTCAATGCAAAATGTAAAACGAACACGCATCTCACCCACTCACCACTCTGGAACGCGGATATACCGCGAGTACGAATTGCTTACGTCAACACCAATCAAAACGCAACTTTCGGCACTTCTTTCTCCGCAACGTTTTCAATTTCAAACGGTGTTGCCTGACTGAAGTTGAACATACCAGCGATAATGTTTGACGGGAAAACTTCACGTCCGTTGTTGTACGTCATAACAGAATCGTTGTACGCCTGACGCGCATACGCGACTTTGTTTTCCGTCGAAGTCAGTTCTTCCTGCAACGCCAACATATTCTGGTTTGCCTTCAAATCAGGATACGCCTCCGCAACCGCGAACAAACGTCCAAGTACACCGCCCAGACCGCTTTCCGCCTGCATAAGTTGTTTCATCGCGGTCGGGTCACTGGGGTCGGCGGCAACTCTCGCGTTCGCATTCGCCGCGATATTACGTGCCGAAATTACCGCTTCAAGCGTCTCACGCTCGTGCTTCATATAACCTTTGCACGTCTCAACAAGATTCGGTATCAAGTCGTAACGCCGTTTCAGTTGAACATCGATCTGCGAGTACGCATTCTTGTAACGATTTCGTAACGTCACCAAACCGTTATAAATGCTGACAACCCAACCTGCCAGCACAAGAAATATCAAAAGCAAACCGCCAAGAATGCACATAGTAATAGTTGTCGTATTCATTTATTTACCTATAATTGTTAAAGTGTTAATGAAAATTTGTCTCCCCGTCAAAATTAGCGAGGCGATTTTGTGTGATTTGTCGTAAATTGTTTTATACAAAGTTGTTGTATTTTTTTTGATATTCAATTGTTTGTTCGTTTTTTTTCTCTGAAATACTGCCGCAGCAGAATAAGCCCGATGACTGCTGAAAGGACGGAACAAACAATCAGACGTTTTTGCCGACCATCTTCGCCTTTAAATATGTACGGATACACCGTTCCATTTTCGTCAACGATATTTTCACCGTTCCAAAATAAGAATTTTTCGTTCGATATCGGAGGCATAATGACTGCCGCGCCAACTCTTACGTTCATCGTTTGAGGGGTGAAATAGGCAAGGTCAATTTTTTGGTTCAGAGAAATAACATCTATTTTCAATTTTTCCGACCACACTAACTTGTCATTATTCCACTGTTCCATCCGGCTAGCCATAGGAAACCAAAGTCCCGATGCCGCGTCTTTCTCTACATCTAATTCTGTCCACTCAACAGCACCTTCTTTCGTTTTCCCCTCGATACGAACGATACTATATCCCTTTTCCGGCACTATCCAATAGCAAACACTGGCACCGGTCTTAATGTATTCCGTACTTATTTTTTTACAGTTCAACCCATTCAACACAACATCTTCCATACCAATATTCTTTTTCGCGGGCGAACCGACGATATCGTCAATGGGAACTTTGAACAGAAAACCCGATGTGGAAAAGCCAAGTATCCGAAAGTCAGAAAATTCCATCATGGAACTTTCTCTATCAACTTTATCGTCTATTGAATATGCTTGAAATGCCGATTTACGTCCTTCTTCATCAATCCCGTCAAACCAACGGTACTGAAATTTATCCGTTTCGTTCCAAACCACCATTTGAACATAACGTCCGGTATCGGACGTGAGTTTAGGGTTGTACCATTCGTAAGTCGTATCGCATCGCCGATTCTGATCATCGTAATAAAATTGCAAACCTGTACATCGGACGTTGGATTGATCGGCTTCATCAAAAAACTCTCGTTCTATCTTAACTTTGATGTGGTATTTTTTTATCGCGAGCCGATTGGCAATACATTTTTTTTCAATAGCCGCAATTTCATCTTGCGCCGCAAAAACTGGCGAAATAATGAATAAAGGGCAAACGATAATGAATATAATTCTAATCATTGGGGATGGGTATTGGACGATTGAAATCGTATGATGAAAAATACTTACTAAACTGGGAGACGGTCGGTTACACGGTCACCTCCTAACATGTTTTTATGCCACGTCACTGGCATGGAAACGTCGCCAACGGAGAAACCTTATGTTCCTTTTCCTCACCAAATGAAACACAATTATTTGTAATCAGTTGGGCGCGACACGCATAGTAAGTGTAACAAACAATTTGATCGGCAAGGATGTCGACTCGCGTTTTTGTTTGTTCAGGATGGTTGTCTTCCTCACTGATAGGAGCACTCTCCGTACATTTGACAATTTGTTCACGACTCGCACAAGGAGGAACATCCCCAAGTGTTGGATAAAGATGACCAGCACAAGTGAAATGGCGGCATCCCACATTCCCATTGGTACTTGCCTGTCGATTTCCACACATCGTGTTTTTCACCTTCGTTTCGGGGCAGGTTTCTGCGAACAACCAGCAAGAAGCGAGGAACGCCGAGGAAACTAACACAACTACTACGATAAATGCATACACTTTGGACATACGATATCCTTTCTGTAATGTAAAAGGGTTAATTGGACATTTTGGAAAAAACTATCGGTATAACAATGGGCATTTCACTCGGAATATCCATCGTTACAACAATGCTCGGTTTCAGTGCCGGATCATCAATCCATTCATTAGGAATAAATTTGACGCGAATCTCTTTGTCGGTTATCTTTTCGACTTCAAATGCGGATGAGGAACTCGTGACGGAGGCAATCGCAATGTTTCCATCGGCTTCACGTGAGAGCAATTTAACGGCTTTAACTTCCTCAACATTTTTGACGAATTCTAAAACCTCCGGCTCAAAGTCAAACGGTGATTTTATTTTACCATGAACATTTACCTTAAAAAAGAGGGGGAGTGTTTTTCCTTCAACGTTATAAAAAACGGCAAAATTTGTATCCGCCGCGCCGCGAGTTTCCGACACATTCCAACGGCAGTGAAGCGTTACACTTTCAGCGGGCTGTACAGGTTCGGACGGAATATCAACGCTAGCGCAAGTACAACTTCGTACTGAGTGAGTCATTTGCACTGGATTTGCCGAATCGTTGGTTACTACGACATCTACGTCAATGGTTCCACTCTCTATTTCGCCAATATCAACAGTTTTGTTGGGTAATTCCCCCTGTTCAACGTATGTCATGCCCGGTATGTCTTTCACGGTGTCACCGGAATGTCTCAAAAAATAATCAACGGCGATAAACGTAACGGAAACCGCAAAAAAAAGCGAGTGATGTACACAACAATATTTTATTTTTCATAATCCTTCACCTGTATTTTTTATTAGACCTGCTCCATAACCCTAAATACTTCTTTCTGCGTTACATACTGACGCGATGGTGATCAGGTGGCGGGGAAACCACTGACTGCGGGAGACTGAACGGATGGCGGAACCATTCACAATAAAATGAGTTTTTTTACCCACTAATTTTGACGGAGAACCGAAAATTTGATAAAACTTATTTCTTTACAAACGAAAACACAATGAAAAGGATTATCAAACCGGCAATCATAAATACAAGATTCAAACCAATCATCATTTTGCCTCGCATTACCAACGTAAAAGTAACTATTGTTCACCTCTCGTCATCGTCATCATCTTTTTTCGAGGATTTACCAGCCGCGGTAGCATACAACCACAAAGCCGCTCCGCCGATGCACAAAAACCAAAAAGCCATCGACCCGCCCGCCAAAATAACAAACCAATCAAACATGCTCATAATAGTTGACGAAGTAAAACTCAAAATGACAACGCTAACAATCAAGTAAGACAGACAATTATAACAGGTTAGACAGAAAATGATAGTACGGAGGTGATTACCCCGTAAGGGGTAAAATTTCGATAACCCCATGCGCTAGCATGGGGTAAGTACCGTCCAACAAACCAACCACGCAAGGGGTTGAACAAAGTGTTATCATCTGCGACGGTTCTTGTTGACCCCATTACGGGGTTCTGGTATTAGTGGCGGCTACCCCGTGCTGCCGCACGGGGTTATCGAGATTTAGCCCCTACGGGGCAAGGATGCAGAAACGCTATGTATAACGGTTCTACAAATTTCAGCCGTGTTCGGTATATTTCGGGGCTGTTGTTCTAACAATTTTAATCACGTCGTTGGTTTGAACACCAGTACCGTTATGTCGTCGGATTGGTCTCTACCTTGTGCGAAGTTGTGTACTGTTGCTATTATTTTGTTTAGGACAGAATTGGCGGTTTGTTCGTTTGATAGTTCAGTTACCAAGTTTCGTAGTCTGGCTTCTCCGAATAGTGAACCGTCGGTTGCCATCGCTTCGGTTACGCCGTCTGTATATGCTATCAGCACGTCATCCTTTTCTAACTGCAACTCGTGTAAGTCGAATTTTATCCCTTCAAAAACTCCAACTAGCGGGTTCGTTGCCTTCGGCAGATACGCCACCGTTCCGTTAGCGCAGCGTAGAATCGGCGGATTGTGTCCGCCGTTACAGTATGTGAGCGTCTTTTGTTTACTATCGTAAATTCCGATCCATAATGTTACGAACGTATTGTCGGGATTCGCCGCGGATGAGTTATCGTTTACCCACGAGATTAGTTCGTTGAGCGGTAATTTTAGCCGCAGACCAGAACGCAGCAACGTTAGAGTTGCCGACATAACCAACGCCGCCGGCATTCCTTTGCCCGACACGTCACCAATTGCCAAAAAGATTCGATTTTCGTCGAGTACGATGTAGTCGAATAAGTCGCCCGCCGCGTCTCTCGCCGGTACGACTTCTGCGGCGATGTCGGCGGCGAAATTACTTGTGAACGCGGTTTGTAGAAGCGATTGTTGTATCTCACCCGCGATACGTAATTCACTCTCAACGCGTTCTTTTTGCTGCGTAATCGTTTTCAGCCGTTCCAAATACGCGACCAACTCCGATTGCATTATGTCGATATTTGTTGCTAACAATGTGGATTCATTACGATTGTTTTCTGACATGTTGAGCATTGTTACCGGCAATCGCGTGTCCGCCGAGAATTTTGATTTACGTAGGCGAACCATAAAATCGCTTAATTTACGTATCGGTTGTGAAATCTGGCTCGCAAGCAACCATCCGGCGGCTGCGGTCACGAGAAACGAAATGGCAGATATTCCCAAGAATGTCATAAGGGCATGATATCTGGCTTGCTGGACGTAGTCGATTCTCAAGTCAGCACCGAGTACGTAATAGTTTCCTTTTATTGTTTTGCGGCGCAAGTATGAACTACGCATATAACCGTAATCGTCTTTGCCTTCCGTGAATTGTGTGTCGCCGCCATTTTCCAGTACATTGACGATGTTTTGAAATGGGTGAACATATTCTACATATACCGCGTGTTTGATGTCACCTTCCCTCGCTTCGCCGGACGCTATGACGAAGAAGATTTTGCCGTTGTCTTTGTCTCTGACGACAATGTAGAGGTATGTCATACCGGAATTTTTTTGGAATAACAAGACCGAATTGACCACCGCATTTTTCTCCTCGTCTGTAATCGGTTCCTTGTCGATGCAACGGTCAATGAAGTCGGGCGGGATGAGTTGGTCGATTGTTACAGCCGCGAGCAGCAACCGTTCGTTAATGTTGTCAACGATTGCGATACAGGTAGTGGTGTAACCTCGGTACACACATAAAAATGAACAGACAAGACTGATTGTCAGAAATGCCAACATTATTCTGCTGCGGACGGATAGTTTTTGGATGCTGAATTTTAACATTCGCGGATTTTAGTATTGAACACCAGAACAACTCTGATTATAGATTATGAAATACAACGCAACGACAAGTTGTACCACAAACAAAGTTGCCCGGCAAGATGGCATGAGAAAATACACTCTCGATAGGGTGTGTAAACTTTAGTGGGGGATTTTATTTTCGATTAAATACAATAATTAACCAGTCGAGTAGTCGAGGGGGACTTGCAGATTTCCCACATCCGGCTTACATTGATGTACTCACTTCCAGCATTCACGGCATTCCTTTGAAGGTGGTTTTTACTGCATAAAATTTACCTGTACTTCTAACCGTGACAAGTAAGTAATTTATGGAGACGCACTTTCGCCGCCGCCTCTGGTTGATAACGCCTTCAGCAGATTCACATCAAGCGTCTCCGATAGAAAACGTACCGAACCGTCACCGAAAGTGAAATTTGCTCCGCCGGGATGTTCGCTCGAAAAACCGTGCGGACTGCCGTTCTTTTTGCCAAGCGGTTTGCCTTCCGCATCATTCGTTGAACCGACCAGCAGTGCCGGAAAACAACCGTCATCCGGCGGCATACCGACCCAGGTTTGCAATCCGACATTACTAGTCCGCTCACCAATGAACAGTGTATTGCTCAATCCGTCCGTTATTGCGGCAAGATTGAGACAACTGTTATGATAAAACACGCCGTCGGTCTTAAAAATTGTATGCGGATTGTCTTCAGCAAATTGTTCCGCTTCGTCAGAATCAAATGTTCCGAAGTTTACGATATAGTTTGCCAAAGCGAATTTCATTTCGTGAAATTCTCCTTCCTCTCCTTCACTCTCTTCGTGTTCGTGTCCGTGTTGTTCTTCAAACTCTTCTATTGTGAACGTCCTATTTGACGGCGAAGAGTCTGACGGACAACGAAATAGTTTCAATACTGTTTTTCGTGCCTGTTCATTTTCATCTGCGGTAATCGGCAAATTGTAATGAACTAAATTATTCTGGACATTGCTCTGTTCGGCAAACGGCAGAATTGCCGTCCCCCACGACCAGCCGGGGTTTCCGAGCGGTGCGGGACGGTTCTGCGCATCATATCCGAACCACGCAGCCGGTAAAGCATTGTGTACATCGTGATAGTTGTGCATCGCAAGTCCCAACTGTTTCAGATTATTGGAACACTGCATACGCCGTGCCGCTTCCCGCGCCGCCTGAACCGCGGGCAACAGCAGCGCGATTAGAACACCGATTATCGCGATAACTACTAAAAGTTCTACAAGAGTGAACGCTTTGAATTTACTATGAAG
>JAITST010000249.1 GCA_031287585.1 Planctomycetaceae bacterium
CTTCATAGTAAATTCAAAGCGTTCACTCTTGTAGAACTTTTAGTAGTTATCGCGATAATCGGTGTTCTAATCGCGCTGCTGTTGCCCGCGGTTCAGGCGGCGCGGGAAGCGGCACGGCGGATGCAGTGTTCGAGCAATATGCGTCAGTGGGGAATCGCGTTACACAACTACCATAGCACCTACAATTGTTTTCCCGGTTTGGGCAATGACGGTGTTGCGACGTATTCAATTCACGCGAGTTTGCTTCCGTTCATCGAACAACCGGCGTTAGTTTCGCTCATCGACTTCAAACAGCCATTAATGGTCGGCTCGCGCGGTACATACTACATCAACGCCGACTTAACCGAAGTCATCAAAACGGATGCAAACGTTTTCCGTTGTCCAAGCGACGGAACAAACCTACTGTACAAAGTCGCACAAATCGGCAGTACAGCCGGTCCCGATGCGTTTGCACGCGGGACAAACTATATGTTCTCAACCGGTTCCGGTGTTTATCCAACATTCGATGTCCGTTATCCAACTGACGGCTTGTTCTACTACAAATCGAAACACGGTATCGAATCTATCACCGACGGAACATCGAATACAATGATTGTGTCTGAAACAAAAATGGGCGACAACATTGAAACCGCAACAACAAGCGACGTACCAATAATGCGCCGTACAGCGGCGTTAAGTTCGCAAATTGCAGTTATATCAGCAGCGAGTAACACACCCGGCAGCACACCTGCATTAACCGATCCGGGCGACGGCTCGTTCACTAATCTAAAAACAAGAATTGATGCCAATACAGCGTGGACAGGATGCCGCGGCGGTGCGTGGATTTGGGGTGCGCCGATTTACACCTCGTTCAACGCCTACTACCCGCCAAACCATTCGTTACCGGACATCCACTTTCACGGTGTCGGATTTTACGGTGCAAGAAGTAATCATCCCGCCGGTGTCAATACCGTTTATGCTGACGGCAGCGTTTGCTTCACCGCTAACACGATTTTCCTAGACATTTGGCGTGCCGCAGCAACGAAAGGCGGCGGCGAAACAAACTCTAGTCCCTAATCAACATTCAATAACATTTTGTTACTTTCCCAAAATTAACCTTGATTACCTTATTTATCAGAATACAACCAAATAATTTTCAAAATTTTTTCCTGCCCCCCCCGTTGACGGAATTTGGAAACTGGTTAAACTATTAGACGTTGAAAGTTAGGAGTCATAAACTTCTGTACTTTCAGAGAACTTTGATTATGGTATAAATCAAAGTATTTTACAACAATAAGCATTTGGCTTTTACAACTTTTTCCCGGAAAGGATATAGAATATGTCTATCAGACGACCGTTTTTTGGTTTTACACTTGTTGAATTATTGGTAGTTATTGCAATCATCGGCATCTTGATTGCCCTTTTGTTGCCTGCTGTTCAGGCGGCACGTGAAGCGGCTCGGAGAATGCAATGTATGAACAATCTCAAACAATTCGGTATCGCGTTACACAATCACCACGCATCGTACGATAGGTTTCCCGGTATCGGCGCAACTGAAA
Organism: Planctomycetaceae bacterium; assembly: GCA_031287585.1. GTDB lineage: Bacteria > Planctomycetota > Planctomycetia > Pirellulales > Thermoguttaceae > UBA8133. The sequence goes on from JAITST010000249.1 coordinate 1,539, forward strand.
ATGCTGCCGTTACGACAAACAACATGTACTCCGTACAAGCGAGGTTGTTGCCGTTTACAGAATCCACCTCATTGCACGATATGATTGACTACGAACAACCTGTCGCCGCGGCAACCGGCGGAATGGGGTCACCACTTGCGTTTCGTTATCACCTTCACGATGTTGTTCAGTCCCGCATACCGATTATGTCTTGCCCAAGTTCGACGGAGAACGGACTTATCGCTTCGGGCTTCAAACGGTTCACCGATGTTGACAATACTACGTTTGAAGATTGTCTAACCGCTCCGGGCAACTACGTTCTCTGCAATGGTAACGACATATTTCGTATCGGTGCAACGATGGAATTTGACGGTAAAAAAACACTCAAGACTAACGGCTTGTTTCATTACGGATCGAATTATAGTATTGCCGCTGTTACCGATGGTACATCGAACACAATCGCGATGTCTGAGTCTTGTAACGGTGACGGTCAAACACGTCCCGCAATGACACTTGATGAAGTTCGTGATAATAAGATTTACAAATCGACTATCGCGACGAATCTAGATTTGAGTGCAACATACGCAGACCCGCAAGCACTCGCAGCAGCCAATACGGGCAGTTACACTCAAGGATCGAATCGTTGTACTTCGTGGGTTTTCGGCGCACCGTATTGTAGCGTTTTCTCCGCGTTTCTGCCGCCTAACTCTACCATTCCGTCGTGTAACTGGATGAATTACGGTTACTATGCCGCTAGTAGTAATCACAGCGGCGGTGTCAACATTTTGCGTGTTGACGGCAGCACAACGTTTGTGTCGGAAACGATAAACTACAAAACGTGGAAAGCAATGGCTACCATCAGCGGCGGCGAAACGGAGTCAATGCAGTAACGTTTTGTGACTACAAATTTAATACTTGTAGATTATACGTTTTGTTAATAGTTAACATTTTTTAGTTGCGGCAGTGCCGCGATATGTACCTTATTTATCAGAAAACAACTATGAATTCCATCGTTATCAGTCCGTTTTGGCAGAGTTTTGATGAACAGTGGGTTGGCGCGACACTTGTTGCGCTGACCGCTATGATTGTTCTCTCGACCACCATTTCATTGCTTCGCTCGCGAAGTGCCGCTCTGTACTTGATGACGACGGGACTTATCGTTCTTTCGGCGTTGCTTCTCGCTCCAAAGGCGGATTCATCGTCGCCGAAAATGTTTCAACTATGGCTTATGTCGCCGTCAACGCTCACAAGTTTATCAATCTTACAGATATTGATGACAACGTTTACCGTTTTCGGTTCCATTCGTCAGGAATTTTGTTCCGACCAGCGGAAGGGACGGCTGTTGCACGAAATCCGTTCGTGGCTTATTGCCGCGATGACCGTGTTGCCGTCTCCGGTTTTGCTCGTGTTCATCTTTTGGATCGAACAAAATATGATGATTACAACACGGCAAACCGCTCCGTCAATGATTGGTATTCAAGTCGCTGCCGCAATGGTTGGCGCACTGCTTATGCTTTCATTTGTCCTGTCGTGGCTTGGAAAGTACCAACTGATTGCGTTACACTTTTTCGTCGGTCTCGCCCTGATTTGTTCAGGGGCGCTGCTGCCGTGTTTGACTATCAAACTTTCGTTTCAGTCCGCAGAATCAGGCGGTCTGTATTCACCGAATCTACTGGGAATACTCGCTGTCTTTGTACTGATGACAACCGCAGTCAGTTTCGGAATATACAGAGCGCATACAAAAAAACTGCGGGGATAAAACGAAGGTCAACCATTAACCGTTAACTATTCACTACCAACTAACCATTCACTAACCAACTGCTAAACACCATGCCTATTTTGACTAACATTTTTTACATCATTTCGGTTTCGCTCATGATTCCGGTGATGCTTGCCTTGCTTTTTGGTTTTGTGTACTCGCTTTACCTTGCGGGTATTGCTGTCCATGAATTTATTGACCGGATGAAATCGAAAGCAGACCGCAAAAAGTTTTCCGACGCTCTTGAAAACAAAGTTCAGGACATTCCGGTGCTTTCAAATTCCGGCGACCTCAATAAAACACTCAACTTGATAATCATTCACAAAAACGACACGCTTCTCGTTGATAAGAAAATAGCGGAACTCGAATCCGGTTGGCGCAGGGAATTACAAAAAATTTCCGACCTCATAAAATACGGTCCCGCCATCGGTCTTATGGGAACGCTCATTCCGCTTGGTCCCGCTCTCGTCGGTCTTGCGGAAGGAGACCTAGCAACCCTTTCAAACAATATGATTATTGCCTTTTCGACAACCGTTGTCGGCGTTCTCATCAGTTTGATCGCTCTTTCCATTAACAGTGCGAAAAAGGGCTGGTATCGGGACGATTCGATACTCCTAAATTTCACGGCTGAAAGATTGTCCGCAAACAACAACGGCTAACACGAAAGGATACGAAAATGTCTAAATTCAAACTGTTTGACGAAGAGGATTCAACCGACCCGCTTTCGTCGGTTGCCAATCTTGTTGATGTGATGCTCGTGTTTTCCGTTGCGTTAATGGTTGCGCTCGTTTCATACTTGCAGGTTCCGTCATTGCTGCAAAACAAAGATTACACTGTCATCACCAACCCCGGTCAACCTGACATGGAAATCATTGTCAAAGAAGGCGAAGAAATCAAACACTACGAAGCAACCGACGCAACCGGTGCCGGTCAAGGCGAACTGCTTGGTCAGGCATACCGTCTCCCCGACGGACGCGTCGTTTACGTTCCAGCCGATAATGATAAACAATGAAAAAATATCTCTCAATTTTATTAACGTTCGTTTTCCTCGCCGTGATGGCGTTCGGCGGTTACAGTTTTTACCATCGGTTTTTACGTCCGATGCGAATCGCTATCGTCGCCGAACACGATAGCGAATGGGTCGATTATCAGGCAGCGGTCAAGGGGACAAACTTTGCCGTACATCGTTATAAAAAAGACGAAATCGCGACGGCACCGTTTGAGAATTACGACCTCATTATATTGAGAGGCATGGGTTGGCAGCCGACCGATGCCGAACTTGATAACGTAAGAAAAGCCGCTAAATTCGGTGCGAACATCCGAATCAATGCCGCAACACGAAAGTCAACCGAAGAACTGGACAACATTCCGAAGGAAACTGCCAAACAATTCGGTCGTTATCTTTCCGCCGGCGGAGCCGAAAATCTCGGTAACGGGTTGCGTTATCTTGCTCGTGAACTCAAAGGATACAAAGCCGATATTCCCGAACCGAAACAGCGTCCGTCGCGCGGGTTCTTTCATCTCGACGGCAAACTGTACGAAAAAATCGAAGAATTCGATGCGTACCTTGACGCAGCATATCCGAAGATGCCGAAAGACGCACCGCGTGTTGTATTGACAGGAGCGTTCATCAATTTTTACGACAACCTCGAACGCGGAGCGGTTGATATGATTAACCGTTTACTTGCCGAAAAAGGTTGCCGCGTTTATTCATTAGCCGGAATGGGCGGACGTGAACAACTCGAAGCAATCAAGCCGGACGCGATTCTGTTTACGCCGATGGGAAATCTCGTCGGCGGCGATACGGTTGAATTTCTCAAAGAGCAAAACATCCCTTGTTTCGGTATGATAAACATTGTGGAAACGAAACAGGACTGGCTGAACCAGCCGACCGCAATGTCCGGCGGTTATACAGGTCAGGTGCTTGTTCTGCCGGAACTCGACGGAATCATCGAACCGACTGCTATTGCGGCACGCGACACAAACGAAGACGGGCTTTCTGTTCGTATGCCGCTCACTGCGCGAATCGAAACACTGGTTGCACGAATCAACCGCTGGGTTACGCTGAAACGAAAAGCCAACGCCGACAAACGTGTCGTAATTGTCTATTACAAAGCACCCGGACATTCGCCGCTCGGTGCTGCCGGAATGGAAACCGTTGACTCGTTGTACAACGTACTCAAAAAGATGCAGGACGAAGGATACAATCTCGGAGGACGCTTGCCTGACGATTCAAAAGGGCTTGCCGACCTGATCCAGAAAGAAGGACGAACCATCGGCGGCTGGGCGCAAGGTGCGTGGGAAGATTACCTGGCAAACGGCGACCCTGTGTACATTCCCGCCGAAGATTACGCCGCGTGGCTCCAGCGTGATTTACCGGAGCCGAATTTGAAATCGCTGATTCAAGTTTGGGGCGACGTACCCGGCAAACAAAATACGGTACAAAAAGACGGCAAAGCGTACTTAATTGTTGCGAGGGTGAAGTTAGGAAACATCGCACTGATGCCGCTTCCGAGTGCCGCGATTATCTCCGGTGAAGCCGCAAGTTCCGCAGCACCGAATGACGGCGGCAGTCCCGCAGGTATGGACGGCAGTAACGCGGGCGGAGCATCGAGTTCAAATATCACCGTCAAAGAGGGGGAGGGTGTTGTTACTGACGAGATGTCCGCAGTTCACGGGACTGACCAGCCGCCGCCTCATTCTTATCTCGGCGCGTATCTTTGGATTCGTCACGGTTTCAAAGCGGACGCGATGATTCACTTCGGTACGCACGGTTCGATGGAGTTCACGAAAGGCAAGTCGGCGGTACTGAGCGAGTTTTGCTGGCCTACGATATTGACCGGTGATATGCCGCATATTTATCCGTACATTATTAACAACATCGGTGAAGCGTTAGTTGCCAAACGCAGGGCAAGTGCGGTCATCGTGTCCCATCTCACGCCGCCGTTCGCAAAGGCGGAACTTTACGGCGATATCAGTCAGATGAGCGATAAGATTCATGACTTTAATACCGTTGAGGGTGATTCACTCAAAACGGAACTGGTAAAATCGTTGACCGATATGGTGCGGAAAAACGATATGTTCAAAGAGATTGGGTACAAAGACAATCCGCCGGAAGACGCTTTGCTTACGCCGAAAGATGTTGCCTTGCTCGATGAATATCTCGACCATTTAGCCGATGTGAATATCCAAGACGGCTTACACGTCATCGGACGAGCGTGGACTGACCCGCAGATTGTCGATACGGTCGTTTCGATGTTAGGCGAACCGGGCGTTGAGAAACTCAAAAAAATCCGCGAGTCAGGCAAATTACCCGACCTTCCCGCCGACAAAGCGGAAGGAATGAAGTATTTCGTTAGCGGTGTTCTTAATGGTAACATTGTTGATGATACTCCGGCGAAAGAAAAAGAAGACGACAAAGAAAAAGCGGACGCAAAATCTGTAACGCAATCTGAATCGAAAGTTGAATCGAAAGTTGAAACGAAAACTGAAAACGTTCCCCGTATGCCCAACGGCGGTGGGATGCCCGAAGCGATGCGGGAGGCAATACAAAACGGCGGCGGTATGCCTAACGGAATGGGCGGCGGAATGGTTGGCGGTATGCCCGGCGAAATGGGCGGTATGATGGGCGGACGTTCATCACGTTGGGGCGACCTGACCGGTGAAGCAAAGAAGCGGACAGAATCCGATGATCCGTACATTGCACTTATCGAAGCGAGTTTGTTTCACGCAAACAATTTAGCCGACTCAACATCTTCCGAACTGGGAGGAATCATCAACGCTCTCGGCGGCGGTTACGTTCCGCCGTCGTCCGGCGGTGACGTGATTTTCAATCCCGATGCTGCGCCAACCGGTCGCAACATCGCATCGGTCAACTTGGAACAAACGCCGACACCGGAATCGTACAAGGTCGGTGTCAGGTTGGCGCAAAACATTATCGCGGATTTCCGTGCGCAGAATCCTGACCGCTGGCCCCGACGTGTTGCGTGTACACTTTGGGGCGGCGAGTATATTCGGACACGCGGTGTCGTGCTTGCACAGGCATTGTACTTGATGGGACTAAAACCGCGGCGGGACAGCCGCAATGTCGTTTTTGATGTTGAGGTCATTCCGTCGGAAGAACTCGGTCGTCCGCGGATAGATATTGTTGTGCAAACATCGGGGCAGTTTCGGGACGCTGCTGTCGGGCGCATTGAATTATTAGACAAAGCGGTTCGGATGGTTGCCGAATTGCCGGACGAAAAATATCCGAATTATGTCAAAGAAAATTCGTTACAAACCGAATACGACTTGAAGAAAGAAGGAATCGCGCCAGCCGACGCGAGAGAATACTCGACGGCTCGAATCTTCGGTTCGCCAAGCGGCGAATACGGTACGGGAACGATGGGAGCGGTTGACCGTGCCGACGGAAACTCCGAACAGCGAATAGCCGACCAATACGTTCGCAATATGGGCGGAATGTATCGCGGCGGCAAGGTCTGGGGCGTACCCGTTCGCGGGCTGTTTGAATCGCAACTCAAAGGAACCGATATGATGATTCAATCCATGTCGTCAAATACTTGGGGACCGCTGACACTCGACCATGTGTACGAATTTAACACGCTCGCACTCGCGATTCGTGAAAAGACAGGTACCGACCCGAAAATCTGGTTCAGCGATATGCGGAATCCGACCGCCGCGCGTTCGGTAACGGCAACGCAAGCGATTCGTGAAGAAGCAAGGTCGTCGATATGGAATCCCAAGTATATCGCCGGCTTACAGCGTGAAGGAGCCGGAGCCGCCGCAAGTTTGGTCGAACCGATGCGGAATATGCGCGGCTGGAACGTTGTGCAGCCGTCGTCGATTGATAAATCGCTCTGGGACGAAATGCACGCTGTGTATATTGAGGATAAACACGCCCTGAACTTGAAAGAATACTTTGAGGAAAAGAATCCATACGCACTGCAAGATATGACGGCGGTATTGCTGGACGTGGTTAGGAAAGGAATGTGGAAACCGAGTGATGAAGTCGTAAAAAATCTTGCCGGGTTACACGTAGAAATGGTCGAAAAGCATGGAGCGGGCTGTTCGGGTGATACTTGCGGCGACGCACAACTGCACGCATTCATCGGCAACATATTAGGCGGCGTACCCGTTGCCTACGAAGCATCGCTCAACCAAGCACTGCAAGCGCGCGGCGCACCTAGACCGGAAGTTCAAGGAATGCAACTGGAAGAAAAAATCGAGTTACTAAAAAACAAGAACAAAGAAATGTTAGCATCCGCACCATTCTTCGTGTCAATGATAGTATTCGGAATGATAGGCATTTTAGTAATCGGCTACGTTCGGAGAATGTTTCGTTGACGGCTTGGAGGGGCTGTTGTTATACTCGTCACGGTCTCGCGGTTTTCAATCGCAGCGGCGGTTTGCCTACAAACCAAATCAATTAAATCATTGTCGCTGGTGACGGTAACATATTGATTTAACTAACACTGAAACAACACTATCAGACAAATCATTGTTATGGGAATTAGTACCCGTAGTTGTCGTTGTCTTGCTTATATTGATGAAACTGGGTGTTGTCTTTTTTGCCAAAAATTTATCTTGCCTGTTCGAGAACTGATATGAGTAATTGCAATTTGTTATGGATTGCTTTGTTATATTTTTGTGCTTTTGCCGTGCCTCGCTTTGGGGCTAAAGATGACAAATAAGGTATTTTCAAGTTTTTTTCAAATCATTTTGGATTATCACCTTTTACCATCAAATAAATGTGATATACACTTTCCCAAAAATCACAATACGAAAAAATATAAATTCAGAGGATGTTTGAATTAAATGACATAGTATCCATCAAAGAATAACTCGTCCGAATTTTTTCTGTCTGAACACGATTGAAAATTGTTTGTGCCGCGGTGTAATAGTAACCCGAAATGGTGATTGTGGAACATCAAAAACGTATTGGAAGATGCTTGTCGTCAGAAACAACGCAAATCCTTACCCCGT
>JAITST010000410.1 GCA_031287585.1 Planctomycetaceae bacterium
CTCGTCCCAGATACGTTCCGGTGCTAACGTGTCAAACTCGTTCGCGACACGTTTACACAAGTCGATAGTTTTCGAGTCCATCCTGAAACCGAAACGTGCAGCGAATTGCATTCCGCGTAAGACACGTAACGGGTCTTCGCAGAATGAGTCTGTGGTTGCCCGTAGAATACCGTTGTTCAGGTCGTCACGTCCGCCGAACGGGTCGATAAATTCGCCGTTAAGACGTAAGCCGATGGCGTTGATTGTGAAGTCGCGGCGCGCGAACGCTTCGCGGATTGTCATTGTCGGGTCGGGGACAACTTCAAATCCGCGATGACCGCTGCCGTGTTTAGATTCACGGCGCGGCACGCCGACATCAATTGAGTTGTCGATTTTGATAACACCAAAACTTTTGCCGACAAAGTTGACACGGAAACGCGGTTTGAGGATTGTTACGATTTGTTCGTAACTCAATCCATAAACTTCGATGTCAACGTCCTTGACACCTTTCACGTCTATACCAAGTAACTGGTCGCGAACCGTCCCGCCAACAAAAAAAGCGTCACTCGCACCAGATTCAAGTAACAACTCTATCAGGTGTGCCGCTTTTTTGTAAACTTTACCGTTGGCGTGACGCATTGTTTTAGCCCTTCGTATTTCAAAATAATTTGGTTGTGTGCGGAATTTACGTATTTTTTTTATTGTGATTTTTGGGAATGTACAGTAATTTAATGGGGTTTTGAGTAACTTTGTACTAATACCACTACCACTTCTCATTGCTACACTTTCCAAATTTTGCAAGAACAAAATTTGGAAAGTGCGGGGGTTGTTGGAAGTTGCCATAAGAGATTTTTTTTCCATATGGAATGAGTGTTGGTATTTTGCAGGTTTTTATTCTACCATATTTCATTTCATAATTGTATCTACACATCTACTAGCCCCAACTGAGCGAATGCGAATGTCGAATCGCTCGTACTCTACTTGCAAAACGCTCACAACATTGTAGAATATACAATCTGTGTTCTGTATGTTCACTATCAAACTAACTAACATCACAAATAACTATGTTAAAAATTTACGACAAAATCAAAGAGTCTGTTGCTTATATTCGCGGGCAGTGGAAGGCGGCGGCTGAAGTTGGGGTTGTGCTTGGTACCGGGCTTGGTGCTCTTGCGAAGCAGATTGAGGCGGATGCCGTTCTGCCTTACGAAAGTATTCCGAATTTTTTACATTCGACTGTCGAAACACATGCCGGAAACCTTGTTTGCGGTAAACTTGCGGGGAAAAACGTTGTCGCGATGGAAGGCCGCTTTCACGCTTACGAAGGTTATAGCATCCAAGACCTCACGTTTCCGGTACGTGTGATTCGCGAACTCGGTGCGGAGTTGTTGGTTGTCTCGAATGCGTGCGGCGGTATGAATCCGCAATACCAAACGGGCGACATAATGGTCATTGAAGACCACATAAACCTTATGGGAGTGAACCCGCTTGTCGGTATCAACGACGAACGTCTCGGTGCGAGGTTTCCCGATATGTGCGAGCCATACGACCACGTGTTAATCGACAAAGCACTCGAAGTCGCACGCAAGGAAAACTTTATCTGCCACAAAGGAGTTTATGTCGCCGTGTTGGGACCGAATCTTGAAACACGCGCGGAGTATCGTTTTTTGCGGACAATCGGCGCGGATGTTGTCGGTATGTCAACGGTGCCGGAGGTGTTAGTCGCGGCTCACAGCGGAATGAAAGTGCTAGGGCTGTCGATTGTAACAGACCTGTGTTTTCCAGAGTGCCTGAAACCGGGTAACGTGGCGGAAATCATCGCAATCGCAAATAACGCCGAACCGAAATTGACAAAGATTGTTACAAATGTCATCAAAGCGATATGATAGCATTTTAGATTTATGATTTGGTATTCGCAAGCAATCTGAAATAAACCAAACGTTTACTATGAGATACTTATATTACATCGCGTTCGTACTGTACCTAATCGAAACAGTGTTTATTTATCAATCGCTGCCGATTCGTGTTGCGTCGCATTTCGGACTCGACGGTATGGCGGACGGTTGGATGATGAAGGGCGAGTATGCGTTAGCGATGGTTGCGGTAGCGGCGGCGTGGACGGTAATAATGTTACTGTTCGATTTTTTAGTTTACATTTTACCGGTAACAACGTTAAATGTCCCCAACGCGGCATACTGGAAACAGCCGGAGAACCAACCAACGTTACGCCGGAAAACCAGCAGTTTCCTGTGCGAACTGGGAATATACGTAATCGTGTTGCTAGCATTCGTAAACTATTCGGTTCTGCAAGCCAACAAAAAAAATCCGCCACGACTGGATGAATACGAAAACATAGCAATAATAATCTTCTTCGTACTAATAGCGTTATGGCTGGTAAGGATGTTTCTGGCGTTTAGGGTACCGAAGAAATAGTTGATAGTATGTAACAACTAACAACCAATAACCAAAAAATATGAAAAGTGAATTTGAAGATGCTCTAAAAGGTTTCCACCGTGATTATACAGACGCGGAGACTGACGAATTTGTTGAGGGTTACAAACCGATTGGCACGTTGCCTGTCGTGTCGCTGTTGTTTGCGGTGCTGTCGATGACTGTTGTTTTCGGTTGGGGAATGATGATTGTTCCGCTGATTGCGATGGCGGCGGGTGGTATTAGTTTGCGGCGGATAATGCGTTCGCCGGATGTTCTTGGCGGGTTCGGTATTAGTATCGCGGGTGTAAGCATTGCTGTCGTGTGGGTTGTGATTGGAAGTGTTTATCTTACGTGGTCGTACTACAATGAAGTGCCGTCGGGTTATCGGCTGATAACGTTCGAGTCGATTTTGGCAGACCCGAAAACCGGCGAACTGCCAAAACCGATATTGGAACTAATCGAAAACAAACAACCAGTTTTCATTGAGGGCTATATGTATCCGGGTAAACACTTGAATAACCTCGACCGATTTGTGTTAGTCGAAAGTAACGAACGTAGTTCGTTTCAACGCCCTGACCGCGAGCCAACCGAATCCATTCTGATAGAGATGACAGCCGGACAAACCGTTTCACATCGTTCGTCGCCAGTACGGGTCGGCGGCACAATGATAATCAACGAAGACCGTTCCAACGGCGAATCACCTTACTTAATCCAAGCCGACATATTCAGATAATCAAACTGTTACTATTTGTAAAATGCTACCGGTACATGCTGCGTTTTCGAGACTTTTACGTGACGACCGACGTTACTCTGTCGCGGCGTACTCGTTTGTCTCTGATTCACTTGAATACGCGCAAGACGTGCTGAAACTAGGTACAGATTGCGATTCCGAACCCGTCTCGCAAAATCCGAATCTAACCGAAACGGAGTGGCGGGAGTTGCAAAAAATAGACGACGAAAACGAGCAGCCACGAAATCACGTAACAGGTCAGGACTTATGTAACGCCGCACGCGACTTCGCGTTTCTACAATACGGCTTGCTAGCGAGAATCGTTCTGGTATCAATAGGAATCAAAACAACGAGCGACATAGGCAACATAGTTTACAACCTGATGAAAATAGGTTCAATGAGAAAAACCCCGCAAGACCGCCGCGAAGATTTTGATAATGTATTTGACTTCGATACCGCTTTCGATGCAAATATGTACAAAATCTGCGGGGATTGAAGATGTGGAATCAGACAACTCAATAATACGGTAAATGTAAACATCTGAATACCTACAAAAAAATTTAAAACTCACCCATCCGCAATTTTTTTATGGGTGTGTAAAAAGTTTGTAGGTATTTTGGTAGGGTATTCTATTGACAATGGATTTGTTTGGAAACAAGAAAACGGGCAAAATAGGTGTTTTAGATGGGAAAAAAGGCGGTCTTTTTCGGCATCATTGCGGATTTAACACCAGTTTCCGAACAGATATAATCCTACAGGGGGCGTTGCCGCAAAAGCCGGACGACCGACCGGACGACATAAAAACCTACAAAAAATTTACACGCCCTGTGTAAATATTAGTGTGGTATTTTTATATTTTCCAACAATAATTCCGTTGTTTTGAGTATATTGCGGCGCAGATAACCGCCATCTTTTCTGCGCGTTGTTTTCTCCAACATGCCCCCGTCTGTTTCAACCTACTTTCCGCCAAGTTTTTACACGTCACCTCCACAACTCCGCTCCCAATCGTACGCCCCTCAAATAACCGTTCACGATAATTCAACCGTTCACGATTGTTGTTAAGATACGTCTGCAATGACTGTATCGCGT
>JAITST010000413.1 GCA_031287585.1 Planctomycetaceae bacterium
ACGCGATACAGTCATTGCAGACGTATCTTAACAACAATCGTGAACGGTTGAATTATCGTGAACGGTTATTTGAGGGGCGTACGATTGGGAGCGGAGTTGTGGAGGTGACGTGTAAAAACCTTGTAGGAAGACGCTTGAAACAGACGGGGGCATGTTGGCGGAAACAACGAGCAGAAAAGATGGCGATCTTGTGTGCCGCCCTCTATTCCGACCAGTGGAAACTCTGCGGGAATAACCCATAACCCCCATCAAATTTTTATGCTCCCTTGGGCAGTTGATTGGGGGTGTAAAAATCGCGACGCTATTGATATTCGCCGTAAATTCAAGTAAAATTATGCGAGTTCGGTAAGTGATTATAACGTTTTCAATCGTGATAAAACTAATAAAACTATGAGCCGTGAAATTATTATTGGCAATCCTATCTACGATGTCGTATTCAAACGGCTTATGGATGATACAAAAAACGCACGGTTCTTTATTGAGACCTTACTCAATCAAGAGATTGAGGATATCCAATTCAAGCCGCAGGAATACACTCTGCCGAAGAAGCATAAGGAGCGTTTATCAGGGCAAGACGTGCAAATGCCGGGTGCATTGACCGTTTTGCGGCTCGACTTCGTGGCAACGCTCAAAAACACGGACGGTACGCGGCAAAAGGTTCTTATCGAAGTCCAAAAGGGTAAGAAAAATCTTGATGTCATGCGGTTACGTGATTATTTCGCCGAACATTACAAACGAGAAGACGAAATTGTAATGCCGGACGGCGAAGTGCAAAAGACACCGTTGCATATCATTGCGATTTACATTGTTGCGTTTGATTTGCCGCATATTAAAACACGGGATGCGAAAGTCGGACGTGAATACATTGACCTACTGACGGGCAAGAAAAGAAAAGGAATAGTTTGTTGAGCAGTTGCCCCACGATTGTATTGTCATTCAAACGGGCAGGATTCACGGTTCGATTAAAACAGAATTGGATGCGTTGTTGAGTATTTTTGAACAGCGTTATTTTGCGGACGAAAAGAGACATTTCAAAGAGTATTCGTTGCCGGTGAAGAGTACGGAGATGCGTCATCTAACGAGGACGCTGGTAGGTGTCGCGGCATCGCCGGAGGGACGGCGTGAAATGGAAGCGGAGGAGGCGGTTCGCCGACTGGTCGAGGGCGACGGCGACGCAGAAATGCAAAAAATCCGAAGGGAAATCAAAAAAAAGGACAGAGTCATTGCCGAAAAGGATAAACAAATAGCCGAACTCAAAGCGAAGTTGTCGTCCCGCAAATCCTAATATCAATAGCGTCTCGTATCGTGATTTTTGTTGGACTTAGCAGGTGAAGCCGTTCAATGTATAGAAACTCTGCGACACTTCGCCACACGTGGCAACCAGTACGACCATACGGCAAACCGCGCAGATCAATTTAAAAACGGAGAATCTGCGAAACGTTATCGACATTTTAAGCGATGTTTGCAAAGGGCAAAGCGGGTGTGTAAAACTTCAATAATCATTGCCCCTTTGCAACACTGCTCCGATAGATTACAATTACACTGCGCAGGTTCAGATAGTCGCCGGACTGCAAAGTCTGGAGGAAAGTCCGGGCTCCGTAGGACACCGTGATGGATAACGTCCACCGACCGCGAGGTTAGGGAAAGTGCAACAGAAAGATACCGCCGAACGAATCCGGTAACGGATTGCGTGGCAAGGGTGAAATGGCGAATTAAGAGTTCACCGGCGGCTGGGCAACCAGTCGGCTCGGCAAACCCCACGGGGAGCAAAACCAAGCAGGATTAGGGTCGTCCGCCCGTAACAGTCCGGGTTGGTCGCTTGAGATTACGGGTAACCGATAATCCAGATGAATGACTATCAACGAGAAATCGTTACAGAACCCGGCTTACGAACCTGCGTGTTTTTTATCAATCATACAATAAAGATAAATGTTCACGTATATTTTTTACACCCAATGCGATACGCAATCATAATTCCTGACGGCTGTGCCGACGAGCCGATAGCCGAACTCGGCAGTGTTACACCGCTTCAATACGCCAAAACTCCAAACATTGATAGTCTCGCACACAGCAGCATCATTGGTCGTTCGTACAACGTGCCGTCAACGATGCCGCCCGGCTCCGATGTCGCGACGTTATCGTTACTCGGTTACAATGTTGCCGACGTTTACACTGGTCGCGCGCCGCTCGAAGCCGCCGCGATGGGAATAGCGATGTCGCCCGACGATTGGGCGTTTCGTTGTAACACGGTGACAATCGAAAACGATGTAATGAAAAGTTTCACTGCCGACCAAATCACGAGTGCCGAGTCCACAAAACTCATCAACGTCGTCGGCGGTGAACTGCCGAAGTTAGCGGAAACACGCGACTTGCCGATAAAATTTTTCGCCGGCGTTTCGTATCGTAATCTGATGTTGTGGAGCGGAAACGGTTCACCGTTTTCGTCCGCTACGATAACCAAACCGCCGCACGATTACACCGACCAGTCAATCGTAAATGCGTTACCGACCGGTCAAGGTAGTGAAATCGTTCGTAAAATTATGCAAGCCGCACACGAAGTTTTGGCGAAGGAAACGGTGAACAAAAATCGTATCGACGCGGGTAAACTTCCGTGTACCGACTTCTGGCTCTGGGGACAAGGCAAACGTCCAGACCTCGAACTGTTCGCCAAACGTTTTAGTAAAACATTCAACAACGGTACGGGTGACAAGGACTTACGCGGCGCGATGATAACAGCGGTTGACCTGTTGCGAGGAATCGCGAAACTAATCGGATGGGACGTTATCGAAGTACCGGGCGCGACGGGCTACATCGACACGGATTACGCGGCGAAGGGCGAGTACGCAGCGAAAGCGTTAGAGGACTACGACTTGGTTTGTGTTCACGTAGAATCGCCGGACGAGAGCGGTCACGAGGGCGATGTGCAAAAAAAAGTGAAAGCACTTGAAGACATAGACGCGAAGTTGTTACCGCCGCTACTGAACAAGTTACAAAGTTACGAAGACGGATGGAAAATCTTAATCTCGCCCGACCACCCAACCCCGTGCCGTACAAAAACGCACTCGCACGGCTGGGTTCCATGGCTCCAAGCAGGCAACAAACTAGGCAACGCCGTAAATAACAATGACCGTTACAACGAAGTAACTGCCGCAAGTTCACAAGTGGAATACAAAAACGGATATGAACTAATGACAGATTTTTTGCGGATTTGTGATAACGTTTAATGGTACGCTTCGCGTTACCAATATCCTTAACTGGAAACTAACTATACCGACAACAAAATGTCAAACCAAAATCTCCGTGAAGACCTCATCGCAATCTTGAACGCCGCAATCAACGCTGTCGCCGCCGAACGAACCGGCAGTATCCTTACAAACAACGTAATAGCAGTTGACGAAGCGGGAATAGAGGCAGTGCGCCGCGGTTATGCGTACATAATGCAGGCAACCAAAGAACCGGATAACAATCCGATAGCAACCGGAAAAGCAATAATGGATTTCGTAATAAAAATGAGAGACGACTACATAAACAGTAACGCGGCAAGCCATTCAAACTGCCTGATAAAAAGCAGTCCGACAGCAACCAATCACAGACTAACCAAATCAGCCCTGCAAACGTTACAAGAATCAAGAACAAAGATACCAGAAATAGCGTTCCTATCTCAAGAAACAAACGGTACGGCAACATTGTTCGATAACGAAATCATAATCTCAAAACAAGCAGCCATACAGATAAAAACAAAACCAAATGTATGTAATCTGGTGATAGCGTTGGTGGAAAAGTATTAACCGCGAAGATATGAATTACGAAGAATACAAAGGATTCTTCGTAATTCGTGTCTTCGCGGTTACAAAAAATGAATCACGGTTTCAAGTCGAAATCCACCACGTTGCTGCCGCCTTTTAATTCTGCCGTTAATTCAGAATTCGTATTGTAGCGTGCTGGCAACTTTTC
>JAITST010000533.1 GCA_031287585.1 Planctomycetaceae bacterium
GAATTCGGTGTGTTTAGATAAACGGGACATGTTCCTAAATTTCCGATGAGAAATCGAGGAGACGGATCGTCCGGCGTCAGAAAATGATTCATTGAACCCGGAAAACAATCAGGAATCAGTGCCGCAGTATGAGTATAAGTTCCAACCTGAGGATATATTCCAGATAAGTCAAAAGAGAGGCTATGGGGATCTTTTTCGTAGAAATAGTTCATTTTTGCCATATCGCAGACTTTGGGTATGAAGTGTTTTATCACCGATTCTGGCTGTTGCCACGAAGTAGCAAAAGTAGTAACAAAAAGACAAAGTAACATAACATATACGGCTATTTCTGTCCTCCTTTTGAGTTGAGGTATCGGCCTCGTCTGCGAAAGAAAAGAACAAAAAGTAATAATTGGAATCAACCAAAGATGAGGGATATAGCGGGGGAACCAAATATAAGGTTGAACTAAGATACTTGCCCAAACGGCAATGATAAATATCCAAATGTATTTTCCCCGAATAAACGGTAATGCAAAAAGGGAAAACCACATAGGGATGATGAATAAGTCGCCCAACCCTATATCTGAATGAGATAGGTTTTTAAACAATCTAGTAGGGGTTAACGTAAATGTACGGGGAACTTTGTACATTGATGGTTCAGGATTAGGCGACCATGCCGACATTTCGTTTTTAAGAACCAGATAAGAAAAGGCAAATTGTTGAAAGCGGTTTGCCCCTTTCATATTGTTATACAAAGCACGATCACGCATAAAGTCATCCTGACGTCGGTCTTTTTTTTTCGTTACCATCAACGGGAAGAACGGATGATGATGACGGGCGAGATTGTGCAAATAGGGGTTAATGCCAACTATCAACGCTAAAATGGTTGCCGTAACAAGGGGACGGGTTAAAAAATGGTCAACACGCCCTTTGTTCCACCAATCAGCAATGTAATAGGAGGCTGTACTAACAATCAGAAATACCGCAGCATAAACAACGCCTGTAAATTTTAAGTTTGTCGCGATGACAATACTGACGATAACAAAAGGAAGGAACCGTTTATCGCTATTTTTGAGATAAGCCGCCCATGAAAAAAATAAAATGGATAAACAATTTCCTAATGCACCGTCAAGGTAGCCACAAAACATCTGCGATAATACATTGGGTTCCAAAGTGGTTATGAGAGAGAAAAGGAAACAGTTTAGATTGGAAAGATTAAAAAGTGTTTTCAATGAAATAAAGGTAATGACCATCGCAACGAGAAGATACAAAACTCGTGTCAAGTGTCCCAAGTCAAGATTGCCCGAAAAGGCATAAAACACCGCATTGATAATCCAGTCGGCTTTTGAATAATGCCGTATCCACTGATCATTCCAGGGATCATTCACTGGCTTTCCGGAATGTAAGCGTGATGGATTAAAACACCAAACGGGATTCCAGCCGTTTTTCATTTCAATCGTTGCCGGTTTGTGATACGTCAATCCATCCCATACTTGTTCCATAAAAAAAGAGGCAGCCGTTCCTGAACACACAATGATAAAAGAGAACAAGCAAGAATGTCCTAAAACTTTTTTCCGGTTCCACTGCACCGCCCACGCCATCGTTGCCAAGGACAACGCAAAGGCAACGATAGCATGATACTTCGTTACGGGAATACCAACGATAAAACCGAACACCGCCGTGAGCAGACACCAGAACGGAAACGAGAACAGTCCGAGTGTCTGCGGATACCAATTATTGGAAATGAGATTTTCAATTCGTTTCATACGAGTAGTAAGTAGTTAGCAGTTATACCGAACACACTTGAAACTTCTGCTTTGGTAGAAGCAGTGAGTAGCGAGTGACGAGTATCCTTACTAACAATACTCGCTACTCGCAACACGCTACTCACAACTCCAACCAAAAAGCCAAATTCAAAGTGCGAATGGTAATGGTATAGTGTTGCGGACTTGTCCCGGCTTTACCTCCAAAACACGATTCCGCCAACGGCAACCGCCCAAAAAACCGCATTGATCATGAACGATTTGTCTTGTGTCAAAACATCGACCGGTCCGTCACCGCGTCCCTGAATACAGCGGATGGCATATCGGAATACGCCGTAAAACACAAACGGCGAAGTGTAAATCAAGTATGACGAACCGTGCAGTGCAATGGTTTCAGGTGCCGTCGTGTAAAGCATATAACTCATCAAACACATCATACTGCTCACGCCGAGCAGCATATTGACATACTCTGTCGGATAACAGTTAAGCGATTTTCGCCAATTTTCGGAAGTTGGGCTGTTCTTTGAATTCTCCCGATGAAAAAGTTCGAGCCGCCGCTTACCGAAACCGAGAAGTAATGCCAATGAAAAACCGCATATCAACATCCAATTCGACGGTACGGCGTTGACTGCCAAACAGCCGCCAAAAATCCGAAGGACAAAACCGGCAGCAATCGACATCACGTCGAGAATGACTTTATTACGGAGATTGAAGCAATACGCGGAATTGTTGACGAGGTAAAGCAAACCAATGGCACAAACCGCTGGTGAGACAGCAAAATAAGCGGTTGCGGTCGCCGTTACCGCAAGGAAAAACGAAAAGAGGACACCCAGTGCCGGCGAAATACTGCCGCTCGCGA
>JAITST010000544.1 GCA_031287585.1 Planctomycetaceae bacterium
GTGACTTTTTGCGTCCTCTGCGTTAAAAAAGAGTTTTTTGAGATTCTTAAATGAAAATTTGGTAGTATGCCGAATTACTCCATCCTCCGCACGTAGTCCATCACGTACAGGACATTATCGACAGAAGATTCGTAGGGAAGCGCACCTGTTCCGAGACAGACATTTTTTCGGGTTCGGCACAAAGCAATCACGCGGTCGGCTTCCTTTCGGATTTCTTCACGGGTTCCGCTCGAAATTATCCGCAGGTCACAGTTGATTCTAATCTGAACATCAAGCCGTTCACTGACTTTTTCTAGGAACGCGGTCTGATTCGTTTCAAACGGACAAACCAAGTACGACGTTCCGGTTTCGAGCATCGCTTCGACTATCGACGTTGTGTTGCCTCCAATGACACATGGAATCGGTCGTCCGATAATAGTTGCCATACCGCCAAGAATCTTTTTGAGTGCTGGCAATTCAATGTTTCGGAACATTTTCGGCGACAGCATCGGAGGGCACGCCGCTGACTCAAAAAATGTAATATCAACTCCGGCATCTTTCACTCCCTGTGCAAACGAAAGTTGACCGTCAACAAGATGCAGCAGTGCTTCCCGAACGTGGTCGGGGCGGTCAGCAACTTCCAACATCACTCTGTCAAAGCCGAGAAGATTACACGCAATCGAAAACGGACCGCTTATCGGGACACGGATAATCGCTTCGGGAAACGTTTCCATCAACCGTTTTGCCGCCTTGATTTGCATCGGAATCCGTCCGTCTTTGGCAGCATTGAGCGGCGGCAGTTTGAGAATTTCGTCAATGGAATGAAACGGATGATTCCGAACCGCCGGAATCGCGTTATCAGCTGGTTTTTCGATCTCGGCACCATACGCCTCGACTTCGAGATTGTAAATATCTATCCCCGGCATAATCGGGGCGTGTCGATACGTCCGATAAGCGGCGGCGTGCGCCTGATACATCAACTCGCCATCACGCGACGCTTCCCAAGGCGTTACGTTAATAATCTGTGCGGCGTGTTCGTAAATCGAAGGAGAGATTTCCATAAATAACTATCTGGATGTTGTAATCGGTTTATTCAAGTACTCAGCGGCTTTGGGATTATCTAGGAAGACTTCTTTGTCCGGGTTCCAACGGAGTTTTTCGCCTGTTCTTATGGCAATGTGACCGAGCAGGCACGTCGATGTAACGCAATGTCCGACAACGGCTGGCTCCAACGTTTCCTTACCAGTCAGTACGGAATCAATGAAATCCTCCTTTTCCGAACGGAATGGAAAACGAATATCGCTGTCGTCGATTTTTTCATCGAGAAGCGATGCCGGATTTGCCCAGATACCTTTTGTATTGCCGCCGCTTGGCAATTCCGCCGAATCAAATGACACTTCCAGTGTGCCTTTTTCACCTTCGATTCGATAAAACGGCTTGTCCGTTTTATAAGTGATTTCCAAACCATCGGCGTAACGATATTTGATCTCGAATTTGAGCAACACGTTCCAAAAACTGTCGGCATCGGGATACGTTCCGGTTCCTTCGATTTCAACGGGAAATGTTCGGTCAAGACCGAGCGACCAAAGAGCACCGTTGAGAAGATGTGTTCCCCAGTTTGTAACCATACCATCACAGTAATAAAGATGCCGCATCCAACCGGGGCGATTTTGAAAGTTTTGCGGTGTATGAACCCGATTCAGTGTGTACGGCGCACGGATTGCCGAACCCTGCCAACGTTCGTAATCCAGTTCCGGCGGAATCGGCATATCGGTTTGCGCCGGACAAGGAACATCACTCTGCGGAACACAAACGAGAACACTTTTGATTTTGCCGAGCCGTCCGTTCCGAACGAGTTCCGCCGCCTGATGCGCCGCTTTTCCGCTGCGAAATTCGCTATCAACACGGAAAATCCGCTTCGTTTCCGCCGATACTTTGACGAGTTCTTTTCCTTCAGTGATGGTTCGGATGACTGGCTTTTCCAAGGCGACATGCTTGCCGGCTCGCATAGCGTCAATGGCTTGGGTTGCGTGCCAGTGATCCGGTGTCGAAATCATCACCGCGTCAATATCGTTTCGGGCAAGGAGTTCTTTGTAATCGACGTAAGTTTCAATACTTGCTGGCTTGACAAGTGAAACACTTTTTTTGTAAAGTTCAAGAATTTTCTTTTTTGCTTCCGCAAGCCGCCACGAATCAACATCACAAATAGCGACGACTTGATTCCGCTTGTTCCGAACATAACTGGGAATATTATGAGCAACACATTGCCGACCGGTTCCAATCAAGCCCATGCGGAGCAGATTGTTCGGCAACGTTTGCCCTTGCGCCAAAGCACACGGCGTAACAACACGCGATGGGATAACCAGCGGAACGGCAATCGCTGCCGTTGCGACTTTGAGGAAAGAACGACGCGATGATTTTGTTTGATGGGAAAACATTGAATTTCTCCTGAGTGAGTAATACAACTAATTGTACGTTAATTCGGTTTTGATATTATTATCACCTTTCGGTGGGAACGTTAGATTGATGTCCGCCGACTTTTCGAGGTAAGCGTATTGTACAAGAAACAACAGATTGTGTCAATAGGCATACATATTTTTTCACGCCGTGGGTGTGTAAAAATTAGTTGGGAATCCATTGAGTATATCATCGCTATTGCTCTGGTTTTTCTCTTTCCTTCCGTCGCGATTTCACAATCCACTTGCCATTTCTTCTGTTTTTTAACTCGTCACGTTCAAGCCGTCCCGCCTCTTTGAGTATCTTGATAGCAGTCACGACCATACCCGTTGTTGTTAGAAGTTTATCCGCAATTTTCCGTATAGTAATGGTCGGCTTTCTACGCATAAGTTCAATTACCATTGAAGGTAATTTTTCGTCGAAATGAAAGCGGGTTTTAGTTTCTCTAGTAACTTTGGGTATCCTTATCTTTTTTGGCTTTTTAGGTACTCTAATCAATGGCTTGCGTTTTAGTTCATCTCCCTCACTAACGTCAGGAGTGATAGAATCACCGCTGTAATAAAAGTCGTTAAAAAATATCGTCATAAAATCTGAAACAGCCGGGTCAAAAGCCGGAATCGGTTTTTCTAACTTTTGGCTTTCTTTGATTATTTTTTCTATGCCGGTTCCCCATGCGTCTGTTATTCCCGAACTATAAAATGTACTGGCAATGAGAGGATTGGTCTGCCTCGAACCGTGCGGCACTATTAACCTTCTCACCATCCATCTTGAAGGTACATTACAGGTATTGAATACGATTGTTTTGTCGTTATAAACCTTGATCTGTACCGGAACGCCGCTCGCGTAATCTTTGTGTATGACGGCGTTCAAAATTGCCTCACGCAACGCCTCCTTCGCTATCGGGTATTTTTTGATAACATCTGTACCGTCACCGCTTACGGCTGCAAGATAATACTTGTCGAAAAGAATTTGTAAAACTTTGTCCGTTATCGTGAGGAGCGAACCGCGTACCTCGTCCTGACAAACCAAATCATCATCCGACATAAAAAATCCAATTTTTACATAAGCCCCTCTTATCCATTCTTCCGGCTCTTTATGGAATATCAAAACAGCGGCACGTTTAAGATAGCCGCCTTCTTTCAATTTCAGCGTTTCGAGCAATTGCTCATTGGTGACGTTCAAGTCTTGTTCGGTCAACCGCTCACTGGCAAGTGCTTTACTGCGAAACACACTAAAAGCGTCGGCATCTAAATCCGCCGCGTAAACCTGCGGAACAGGCACGCTGTCCCACATTTTCCCTTGTGCATACAACATAAATTCATCAAGCGCATTGCCCGTCAATTCCTGCGCCGTACCATCCGAATACAGGTAATACTTACCGTGATAACTTATTGGGTATGGGTTTGCGTTCACTTTTACGACAATAAATTTGTTGCCGTTTGACAAATATACGTCAGCGACAATCCCCATAGTCTTACGGATTACCAACGGCAACATTTCCAACAACTCACGCACCTTGCTCATTCCGACAATATTGTCCCCGCTGCATCTCGCGATGTGCAACTCTCCGCCCTGCGTATTGGCAAAACCGCAAATCAACTTGAGGTACTTGTCGTGCCACGTTTCTATAATTTCAACAATTTGGTCTTTCATTGATTGTGTCTCCTCTCATATTCCATTTTTACTGCGAACGGCAGCCAAATATCAACTCCGCCGTCAGTAAAATTTAACTGCACGGCTGAGTTACCGCCTGTTATGTACAATAATTAATTAACTCTCCAATCCGTATTCTATTAACCGTCTATTCGCGTCAACCGTTTTTACCACGAACTCTATTGTGTCGCCCAGACGGAATATGTTCCCGCTTTTCGTTCCGATTATCTGCTGTGTTTTGTAATCAAAGCGGTAATGGTCGCCGCGCATTGATGATATTTTTATCAGTCCTTCCGCCGGTATCTCTACTCCGCGAACGAACATTCCGAAATTTTCTACACCTGTGATTATTCCTGTCATCTTTGTACCAACACGGCTTGACATATAGTTTATCAGTTTCAACTTTGTCAACTCACGTTCCGCAGACTCCGCCCGCCGCTCTTGTTTTGAACAATGGTCGCCGAGCGACGTTAGCGTTTTCTCGTCCTGTCTCGGCTTTGATTCGTCAAGAATGTTGTCAAGCAAACGGTGAATTGTCAGGTCGGGATAACGGCGAATCGGTGACGTGAAATGGCAGTAACACTCGCTCGCCAGTGCGTAATGTCCTTCGCGCACGGGGCTGTATTTCGCTCGTTGCATCGAACGCAACAACGCATAGTTCACCGCCCGCTCTTCCTTTTTACCTTTCACATTGTCCAGCACTTTCTGCACTACAAACCTGCTTTCCAATATCGCTTCGGGATTGATGTCGGCGATATTCAGCGAGCGGACGAAATCCGCAAACGCCTTCACCTTCTTGTACGACGGCGGCGTGTGGACACGTCGGAGAAACTTGTAATCGTGTTCCGCCAAAAAGTCCGCGACCGCTTCGTTTGCCGCCAACATAAACTCCTCGATGATTCGGTTTGAATCGTAGTACGGATACTCGAACGCACCGACTACCTCGCCGCTATCGCCGAGCAGGATTTTCACATCCGGCATATTCATCTCGACTGAACCGCGCGCGAACCGCCGCTGCCGCAACAACATCGCGAGTTCGTGCATATTCAACAGCAACTCGCGAACACCGGTATTCCAGTTATCGCAGTTTCGAGCGCTCCCGTCACGAGGAATACTACTACTGGAATTGCCGTATTCCGCTCCTTCATACACTCCTTCTTCGTCGAAAAACTGTTGTACCTCCGAATAATTCAAACGCTGTGCCGAGCGGATGATTGTTCGTTTCACGTCAACGTGCGTGCGGATTCCGGCGGACGTAAATTCGAGATAAACTGTTTTCGCCAACCGTTTTTTGTCCGGCTGCAAACTTGCCAACCCGTTTGAAATCACTTCGGGCAACATCGGAACAACGTCACCCGGCAGGTAAACACTCGTCGCCCGCTCGCGTGCTTCCTTGTCCATATTGCTCCCGTGACGCACAAAATACGCGACATCAGCAATGTGAACGCCGAGCCGCCAGTTGCCGTTTTTCTTCCGTTCGAGCGAAATTCCGTCGTCGAAGTCGTGAGCATCTTCGGGGTCGATTGTCACAACCAACTTTTTCGTTATGTCAATTCGTCCGTCGTCAATGTCCGACGTTCGTTCCATTTTCTTTCTGTTCGCCGCGTCCGCGTTTGGGAACTCGTTGAAGAACTCGTGAACAACCTGCGCCGCTTCCGTTAAAACTTTCGGCGGGAAATTTTCGGTCAGACCGTACTCGGCAAACACTGTCTTCTTGTCAACATCCGGCTCGCCAATTTTCCCAATCACGCCCTCAATCGACACGACACCCCGAAGGTCTGACGACTCGTGCGAGACGATGCTGACGATAACTTTGTCGCCATCGTGAACCGCGTAATTCACCGGTTTTTTGTCAACCCGAAACGGTCTGTCGAAGTGCGTCCCGTCAATTCGGACGTGACCGGTTTTGTTGTCGTTGATGAAAGAACCGACGTAGAAATATTGCAAACGTTCGACGATTCCGATAACGTTACCGAGCCGTTTGTTATGAGACATATCACGTTGTCTGCGACGTTTGAAACGATGATTCTGGTGACTTTGCTGCGGCTGCCCTTCGTCCTTGACAAGTTCGATTTTAACAACGTCACCATCGTTTGCTTCAAGCGTATTACGAAGCGGAATCAATATGTCGTTATCGTAGTCAACAGCATCAAGTGGGCGAACGAAACCGATACCGGACGATTTACGTGAAAACGTGCCGATTATATGAGCGGGCAGCACCGCTTTTTTAGCCGCTTTCTTCGCGGACTTTTTAGCGGCTTTGACCGTCTTTTCGATTTTGGGTTTGGATTTAGTTTTAATTTTAATATTTTTCATTTGAGGCAACTTCTAAAAACTTCACATAACACTCTCATTAAGGTATTTTACCACGTTCGCCGTTGTCTTGAATTTGTAATCCCCATTGACTGACGATATTTTACTACTGTTCTTCTCGCGATTTTCACTCCTGCCTCGTTCATCAATTTTACTATGTCATCATCGCTTAACGGTGCTGTTTTGTCTTCGTTGTCGACTATCTCTTTCAGCCGACTCTTAACCGCTTCCTGTGCGACTTCGCCGCTTTCTTCCTCTGACGACGGCATTGAGGATGTGAAAAACTTTCTTAACTGTACCATTCCATGCGGCGTTAGCATCCATTTTTCGTCGCACGTTCTCGATATCGTTGTCACGTGTACGCCCACAGCGTCCGCTATTTGCTGCATTTTTAACGGCTTTATCGCTTCCGGTCCAATGTCGAAAAAATCACGTTGGTAATCAACAATCGCTTGCGTTACACGCAACAACGTGTTCTGTCTCTGCGCAATCGAATCTATTAGCCACTGTGCCGAGTTTGAATTTCGTCTGATATAATCGCGTGCTTCTTTGTCAACCGATTTTTTCTTCACCATTTCTTTGTATTCCGGCGAAACACGCAGAGCGTGAAAACGTCCGTTCTCAATGAAAATTTCGTAATTTCCATCTTTCGTTTTTTCCAGTATCACGTCCGGCACAATCGGCGGCGCGGCTTCGTTGCTGAATCCCGCGGCGGGGAACGGATTCAAACGCCGCAACACCACTATCGCCTCCTGTATGTCCGTCAACGTATAACCAGTCTTACGCGATATTAACGGCAACCGGTTGTACTCCATATTCTCCAAGTGTTCCGAAATCAACACCGCGAGCAAGTCGTAATACGGTAAGTCCGGCGTTAGTTGCGTCAACAAACATTCACGCACATCCGCTGACGCGATACCGACCGGCTCAAGCCGCTGCACAAGTTGTAACGCCTTATTCGCCAGAGCGAGGTCGTCGGCAGTATGCTGGCTGCCCAAAAACTCGTCGAGCGATTCAGTGAAAAAACCGTTTCTGTCGAGACTGAAAATAATCCGCTCCGCCATCGCGCGAACCTCTTCGCTGGGGTCGTACCAAACCAGTTGGTCGATGAGGTATTCGGACAACGTTTGCGAACGCGACGGAATACTCGCCATCATATCTTCGTGACGCTCTGACGCTTCTTCGAGACTGCTCTGCGAACGTGCCGGTGCCTCGTCAATTGTGTCAGGATATAGCGACGAAAATTCATCCGCAGTACTGAACTCTTTTTCACCGTCTTGCGGAGCGGTGAACATTTCTCCGTCGGCAATCGTAGCGGCAACTTCGGCAATCGCGTCACTGGCAACACTATCGGTAACATTTTCGTTCGTGTCGGGCAAGACGCTATCGACCGCTTCGTCACCGGACGATTCGGATATTTCGCGGTATGATTCGTCGTACTGCTCGCTGTCCACGCCAACATCGTTATCAATTCCAACATCAATATCGGGCGGCGTGTCGTCAAGTTCCAACATCGGATTGCTCTCCAACTCCTGTTCGATGCGTTCTTCTAACTGCTGCACCGTGAGTTGGAGAATCTCCATTGATTGAATCATACGCTGCGACAGAATCTGCTTCTGCTCCTGCCGCAACTCTTGACCAAAGGAAAATCGCATACGTTATTATGGTTTATATTTAATGTTATTAATTGTAAGTGAACGGTAAGGCGGCTTCTTTGATTTTGATTTTACGAAATCAAGCCAAACCTAAAATTTCTGTCTTCCCGACAGCGCGTCTCCCAACATCTCTGAGTTTGCAAAACGCAGGTCGCTTCCGGTTGTTATGCCTCTTGCTAAACGCGATATTTTTATTGGTTTCTCCGCTAACTGCCTTGTTATGTATAACGCCGTCCAGTCACCTTCGACCGTTGGCGGTGTTGCCATTATCAGTTCGGTGAACGTACCGTTCTGAATCCGTTTGACCAGCGGCTCAATCGTCAGGTCTTCCGCTTGGATACCTTCGTTCGACGCGAGCTTACCGAGTAAAACGTGGTATAAACCTTTATATTTGCCTGTCTGCTCGATTGCGATGAGGTCACGCGGCTGCTCGACGACGCATAACAACGACGTGTCGCGGGATGTGTCGCGGCAAATTTCGCAATAGTCTTGCTCTGTTAGGTTGTAACACGTTTTGCAGTAACTGACGTTCTCCTTGACCTGACGAATCGCGTCTGCCAACGCCAACGCCTCCGCCTTGCTCACCTTCAACAAATGATAAGCAATCCGCTCCGCCGACTTCTTCCCAATCCCCGGCAGCCGCTCAATCTCAGTCATCATACGTGTAACTGATTCTGTTAATTCTGACATAATTCCAGTGCTGTTAATGGTTACATAAACAACACCATTGTACTGTAATTTGACACGATTACAAGTGATACGATTTTTGTGCAATTCTAAACAGCGGCGCAACCGCAACGAATAATGTCGGTAACGAGCAAAATGTGATTGCTTTGAACAAACATTACATCAGATGCTAACACCGTAAGGGCAATGGTATTATTAGAAAGAGTAGAATCTGCCTTTTAGGTACTTATTACGCGAAGAAATCGCGTAATGACAACGCGGTGATATTTAGTTCTGCGGCTTTGTTTCGTAACTCGTTATCGTCTGATAGTAGTGTTACTTGTTTCTTTTCTTTTTTCAGTTGTTTGGCAACCAGCAATATGCGCACATCACATTCGTCGTTTGGTGTTTCGACTTCAAACCGCGTCGCCAAAGAGTAAACCGCCGCCCCCTCCGCTTTTTGCCGCAATTTACGGCTCGCGGGGAACGAATCTATTTTTTGTAAGATTTGTTTCGACTGCCGTCCTTTCGCGTCGTTCTTCCTGACGTGATTACGTAGTTCGTCGATGACAATCTGCGGCATAACAAGTTTGCAATTCTTATCCAATCGTTCCAAAATGTCGTCACAGTGAAAGAAAATGTTCGTGTCGATAACAATATATGACGGCAATTCCTGCGGCAACACGCCGCGGGTCACGCTCTTGTGAAATTCAACAAATTCCCGTAGTTTAGCAATATCTTTCACGTTACGTTTGTCGGCAACGACTTTATCAACATTGGCTTTTAACCAACTTTCGATACGAACAACGAGCGGGTAATTTTCATCTATCAGAAAATTACCCGCGTCCGGCTTTTTCGTACAAAGACGAACGAGTTCTTTCAATTCTTCAATCAGTTGGGACATTGTTTTGTGTATATGAACGGTTGTCTTTTATCTCAACCACGTAAACTGCCTCTCGTCTTCGTCTTGCGGATGCGGTTTTACTGTGTGTAGTTTTAACTTTATTCCGTCTTTTGAAATGGTTGCGTCTGTCCAGCCCAATGGTTGTTTCCCTTCTTGAAATTCCCACCCTAGTGCTGGCAGGTTTATCAAATGGATTCCGTCGCGGACGGCTGCTTTGTAAATGTGAGTGTGACCGTAAATGTACGCTTTCACGTGTTTGAACGGTTTGATTGTACTCCATAGTTGTTCCCTGTCCATCAGCGCGCCGGGCGAGTTGTCCAGATTGTGATGAGCGAAAAGTATTGCGGGTTTTTCTTTCCTCGTTGTTAGTTCCTGCTTCAACCAGCGGAGTTGCTGCGCACCAAGAAAACCCGCACCAAAATCGTTTGAGTTGTAAAATTTACTTGGCTCTTTATCCGCCGGTGCTCCTACCCAGTAGAGCGCGTCGAGTAGGAAGAGATTGCAGTTTGGAGTTTCAATGACCAATACGTGTTTGTTCGCCACTGGTGACTTTTGCGATTTCGACTCTTTGAATACCGTTAGAAAATTGTCTAAATTGTCGTGATTACCCAATGCAACGTGGACAGGTATTCCCGCTTTTCTGTACAACTCGATGTGCGACTTCAGACGTTTGTAGTCGTTCACTCCGCCGTTTAGGTGTGCGAAGTCACCAGTTACGATTACACCGCTTGGTTTGTCTTTTAACGCGATGACGGCATCACGGGCGGTTGTGAAGTTTGTGTTGGCATTGCTACCGTGATTTACCCATTTTATGTCACTTGGAACGTGAGTATCGGACAGGAATACCCAATGGTTTTCGTTTTGTTTGTCGGCGAATACCGCCTGCGGCAAGAATGCGGCGGCGACACCGGCGGTGAATGTTCCGAGCAGAAAGTCACGGCGTTTGATTGCGGGAAATGTGATTGGCATTTTAGTTTGGGAGGTTAGAGAATTTAACGAAATTAGAAAACGGGTTTTAACTTTACAACACTAGACTTGTTCGGAAACGTGAGAAAAAGTATTTTGGACAAACAAAATATCCCGCGTTTTTCAACAATTCCAACGACTCGTTTTAGTTTCCGAACAAGTCTGTTATTTTGGTTCGCCTTTTCATCTTTGCTAATTGTCCGAAAAACAAGTCCCATTCAATTCAATTACCATCTGGTTCGAATCGGGATGAGAAGTTTCGATTGATAAGACAGCAATGTTTTCGCCCACAGATTGCGGTGTAAAAGCAACTTCTATCCAGTGCTGTTTCGATTTACCTGAAACTTGGTTGGCAGAAACGGTAAAGTAAGAATTATTACAGGAAACAGACTTAATCTCGAATGCCGTATCTGATGCCGATTGCAACGAAAAAACACGTGTCTTTGTTTCCCCGGGC
Organism: Planctomycetaceae bacterium; assembly: GCA_031287585.1. Lineage (GTDB taxonomy): Bacteria > Planctomycetota > Planctomycetia > Pirellulales > Thermoguttaceae > UBA8133. The sequence goes on from JAITST010000544.1 coordinate 11,051, forward strand.
TTTGCATCCGAAAAGTCAATCCGTTTTGGATAATCAATGCCATACGTTTTTGTAAGGATAACGGAAAATCCGACTAATCGACCAGCGGCAGAGAAATCTATCGACAATGGGGCTTCAAGCATTGCCATCTCATCTGGTCGGACAACGTTGAAATCGAATTGCCACTCCTTTTGCCAGATACCGGGTACCGTTTCCTTTACATCAGAATAAATAGAAGTTCTTTGTAACGTAATATGTTTCGGCAATTTCCCGACACCTGGCATTGAATCCAATGCAGACTTGTCATGTGAATCGCGGGTCAGAAAAACTGAAAATTGCTGGTTAATTTTGTCATCCCTCTCAAATGCTAACTGGACTATTCTCGGGTCAATCGAAATATCCCCAATGACCGGACAACCCATAACGATTTCCACGCAGTGTTCCTGCCCATTATTTTCCGCAATAAACATTGCGCCGTATTCATTCTTTCCTGCATACATGGGTAAAAGCATTTCCATAGAAACCAATGCCGTTTCACCGCCCGAAATCGAAAACATATCACCACCTTTCAATGATTGACCATCTTTACGAATGGAAAGGCAACCACAACTTATGTCTTTCAACATCAATGTCACGGTCTTCTGCGAA
>JAITST010000548.1 GCA_031287585.1 Planctomycetaceae bacterium
AATTTTGGACTATCCCGAGTCTTGGCGTTCGACGCGGTACATTGGGTTTTGACGCAAGAACGGGTACGTCTTTCACTGTTGATGGTGACGAATATCTTCCGTCACCGGAACAGGAAGAACTTGAACAACTTATTAAAAACGCACCGGCCGCCAAATGGGATTTATTTCGTGTTGTCTCGTTGCTTGTCGGAATTGTTTTGCTCTGTCTAATGTTTTACCTGAAATATCGTGAATGGTATCCCAAAACACCGCAAGGAGAATGAGAAATGTATAAAAACGCTCGCGGTTTCTTGTCTTTCACAATGATGTTATTTCTCTGTATTATATTTTTGTCCTTCTGCTCATGTCGGGAAAACAAAAGTAATGAGTTTGGTGAACAGCCGCAGTGTGCTCATTGGTCAATACTGAAATGTTGTCAATTGTATGGCATTCCTATTGCGATGCCGTTTCTTTTTGAAAAACTGCCTTCCTCTCCAACTGGACACTCGTTGTTTCAGATAGCGGAAGTTTTGCGTGAAATAGGTTTAGAAACGGAAGGAAGGCAAGAGCCGGAAACAAACTTTAAAAACCTTTCATTCCCTCTGATTGCTCACCTGAATAATCCAGACCATTTTGTCGTGGTTTCTGGATTAGATGATGACGAGATTCATATCTTTGACGGTGATGGACAGCGAGTTACAAACGATATATCCTTGTTTTTTGAACGTTGGGGCGGTGAGGTTTTGTTAGTCAAAAAACCATCGGAAGATAAGCGTTTACCCGCTTACCTTCCGCGTGTCTCCGGCGTACCTTTAATACAGTTTGAATCGCTTATTCTTGACCTTGGCACGGTTCCCGCAACTGGCGAACTTGTACCGTTTGAATTTGTTTTCAGAAATGTTGGTGACAGTGATTTGATAATAAATGAAGTCCGCCCCGATTGTTCGTGTATAAAAAGCGACAAGCCGGAAAATGCTATCCAGCCAAACGAAAAAGGAACGGTGCGATTGTATTATAATGTTCAATCGCGGAATGGTCCATTTTCACACAACATAGTTGTAAAATCAAACGACCCTCAATTTCCAATTTTGTTCTTGACTGCATCGGGTTGGTCGGGAACAGAATTGCAAGTTGCACCTGATAACATAAGACTATCACGCTTACCATCTGGATATGAAAAAGAAATTTTATGTTTTATAAAGTACACGGGCGATGCTGCTAGTCTTGACGTTAAAGTTGCGGAAGTCCATTTGTTGAATGCGACACTTGTGAAATATAATATCAAACAACTAACTGACGATGTCGCAAAACAGATTTTACCAAATACGCGGATGTCTAACAGGCAACGGGGGAATATACACGTTCTCGAGTTAGTTTTAAGTCCATCCGGTAACGTTGGTGATATTGTTGAAGGTATTATCACTCTTGAATCTAACATACAAGGTTATGAACGTTATGTTCTGAACATTCGGGGAACAATCGACAATATTGTTAGTGCCTTTCCCGAAGTTCTAGACTTCGGTACTGAATCACAAGAAAACGATATTCAGGAACGAATACTTACATTGGTGAACAATTCCAGTGAATCACTGAAAGTTATCAAAATCGAAAATCTCCCCAAAGATATGATGGTTCGCTATCCAGATAACGATTTTAATGAGGATATTGACATTGTTTTTACACAATACAAATCAGACGTAATTCAATTAGAGAATGATGAAATTACTATTCATTTTCAGGCGTGTGAGACAGGTAAAATTTACTATTATAAGGTGAAAATTATGAGTCATTCCTATTGATATGTTATTTAGATTAGTAGCAAAAAGCGACAAATTGTGTCAGGGTAAAGTTTAGAAGTTGCCTGCGGTTGATTTTTGAACAGCAGCCCGTAGGACAAGTACAACGGTCAGAATCTTTTTAATTGGTGGTGTAAAAATTAGTGGGGAATCCATTTGGCATAAATTTACCGGTGTCGCCACAGTAAAACAAGTAGCAAATAGATTCCCATTTTTACACTCCCTTTTTAATTTTGTTTTTCTTCCCGCCCCTTGTATTATTGGTGAATTGTGTTAAACTTTCTCTTTTGGTTTTTTTACCTTATTGCCTGTAACTTGATGATTTGAGTTTTTTTATGACTGTTACTTCACCTGAACAACGTGCTAAACTGCAAAAATTATTTGAGACCGGTAACAAGCAGATGATGGTCGCTAGTTTCGATTATGCGTCTTCTATGTTTCAGGATTGCGTACTTGGCGACCCCAGTAACGAACTTTACTTGAAGTCGTTTATTGAGAATCTCAAAAAGAAATTTGTTGACCGTAAAAAACCTTGGTCGATTCCGCGTCTTTCGTTTAAGTCGAAGTCGCCGGAACAGGCGTTTGAGGCGGCGGTCAAGGCGATGGTTACGTATCCATGGAACGCGGCAACGGCGGTTGCACTCGGTAAAGCGTGCGAGGATATGGGGAACGGTAAATCGGCTCTTACTTGTTACCGTCACGCCGTTGACTGTGACCAGTTGGATATTGACGCGAACCGTCAACTTGGGCGTGTTTTGCGTGAAAGCCGTCAGTACGATGAAGCGTTAGTTTGTCTTGCGCGGATTCGTAAAGTCAAGCCGGACGACCAGGAGACGATACAAGCGATGAAGGATATTGCCGTCGAGAAAACGATTCACAAAGGCGGTTACGAACACGGCGATACCGACGAGGTACGCAACGCCGCCGCTCCGCAGTCGCAACCCTACGGCGAAACGGAAGACGTGATGGGACGTAAGATGTCCTACGAGGAAACGGTTGAGAAACGTATCAAAAAGAATCCGACTGACCCTGCAAACTACCGTGAACTCGGACAGTTTTACTATCAAGGCGGCAATTACGAGAAAGCGGAGGAATACTTCCAAAAGGTTGCTGAACTTTCCAACATACCGGAAAACGTCGAACGTGTTCTCGACACGCAGAAACAAAAGTTGCAGTCACAGGCGATGAAGTTGAAGGAAGAGTTTGAGAAAAACAAAACCGCCGAATTGCGTGACCAGTTTTACGCAACCAAAGAGCAATTCGACGAAAAAAATATGGAACTTGCGCGTCACCGTGTCGGTCAGTATCCGACAAACAGCACGTATCGTTTTGAACTCGGTACGCTTATGATGCAGCGGAGTATGTTTAAGGAAGCGATTTCGGAGTTTCAGGTTGCGAAGAACGACACGCTCAAAAGCGGCGACTGTTTGCTCGCGCTCGGGCAATGTTTTCAGCAGATAAAACAGTACAAGTTGGCGATGTCGCATTATAATGATGCAGTTGAAACGATTAAGGATACAGGCGAGACGAAGAAGAAAGTGTTGTATCTCGCGGCGAAACTTTCGCTCGGACTGAAAGAATATGACGCGGCGGAAAATTACGCGAACCAACTAGCCGCCATAGATTTTTCCTACAAAGATATTGGGGAACTACTAGACAAACTGTCAAAAAGAGATGACAATTAGAGTATTCGTTTTTGGCGGCTGTTCGCGGCGTAGCGAATTTTGTTGCCGGACGATTTTTGTTTTCCCGTTTTACCGATGTTGTTTGTCCGCGTTGTTAGCGGTGCGGTAACGGGTGTTTTTACCATTAGTTAAACTATTGAAGGACTAGAAAGATTATGCCAAACACGCCAAGTGCAAAAAAGCGTCTCCGTCAGGATGATGTAATTTCTAAACGTAACCGTTCGTGGAGGTCTGCGATTCGCAACCGTTGTAAGAAAGTTGTTGCGGCAATCAACGCGAGCAATCTCGAGCAAGCTGAAGCGTTCTACAAAGACGCGGTGCGGATTCTCGACCGTGCCGGTGCGAAAAAGTTAATCCACAAGAACGCCGCCGCACGAAAAAAGTCGCGGCTTACGGCTATGATAAAGAAATTGAAAGGTGCGGGGCAAACACAAACTACAAGTTGATAGTTTGTCAAACAAAACCTTTGCGATGATGTCGCACGAATAGCAATATCGGAATCTGTCGGTAAGACCGACGGCAGAGTGGCGGTGTGTTTGCGTTGCGTGATACGTAACGTTCCGTTTGCTGCTGTCTTATTTTGTTCGTTCACATTTTATTACGGTTACTCATCAACTATCCGTTTTTTACAACTCAAACAAACTAGAAACTTAATATGACTGGACTTATTCAACCTCACGGCGGTATCGACGAACCTGTTAATCTTACGGTTGCGCCGGGTGAAATTGATGATTTTAAGAAGAGAGCGGCATCACTGGTCAAAGTACCGGTGAGCGACGCGGATTTATCAACGGTTTACCGTTTCGGTGACGGCGGATTGTCGCCGCTTGTCGGACCGATGGACGGCGAGACTTTTAATAAGGTATTGGAAACGTCAACGATTGTTTCCGACGGTAAGAAGTATGCGTGGACGATTCCGCTTTCGATGCCTGTTACAGCAGACCTCGCGGGAAAAATCAAGGCGGGCGATTCGGTTGCGTTGGTGAACTCGGCAGATGAGACGGTTGCGATTTTGGATGTGAGCGACGTTTTCAAGTGGGACAAAGCCGTGTATTTGAAATCGGTTTATCTTACCGACCGCACCGACCACCCCGGTGCTGATATGGTTCTCAAACAAGATGCGGACAAGACGCACCTGCTCGGCGGGAAAATTCGTGTTCTGCCGCAACCGAAAAACGCGGCATTCGGAAAGTATGTGTTGTCGCCTCGTGAGGTTCGTCAATTGTTAGCGGCGAAAGGTTGGCAACGTGTTGTGGCGTTTCAGACGCGGAATCCGTTGCATCGCGCTCACGAGTATGCGTTAGTTTACGGACTCGAAACGTTATTGCGTCAAGGTGACAACGCTGGTGCTTGCCTGAATCCGCTAGTCGGCGAGACGAAGGGTGACGACGTGAACGCGGTTGTGAGAATGCAGACGTATGAAAAACTAATTGACGAGCGGTCGCTAGGTGAAGGCGACAGTGATACCGAACTTTGGAAAAAGGTAGGGGGCGCGGTTGCGGACAGAGTGCTGTTGTTAGGACTTGATATAAAGATGTTCTACGGCGGACCGAAAGAAGCGATTATGCACGGGATTTACCGTCAGAATTTCGGGTTCACGGATATAATCATCGGACGCAAACACGCGGACGCGCCGTACCACGATGGTACAGCGATTTGGGGCGATTTCGACGCACAGGAAATTTTCAATAAACTGGACGGCGACTTGAAAATCAAACCGCTAAACGTGGGCTTTGCGGCATACTACGAGTCGGCAGGTCGCGTTGACTTGATGGAAAACCACAAAGACGAAAAGCCGGTATTCATATCGGGTAAAGACGTGCGGGCAACATTACAGCGCGGCGAAGAAGTTGACCCAAGAATAATGCGTCAAAGCACATCAAAAATCCTAGCCGCGTCAATGAAGACGGCGTAAAAATGCGTTTTTTTCACAGATAGTTAAGGGTAGGAAAGGATAGTTTTCTGTATTCTACTCTTGCCTATCCTTACCTACCTGTGAAAAATGACTTTGCAAAGTTGTTGTAAGTTGGTGACATCGTATTGTGATTTTTGGGAAAGTACAGATGTATTGAAACACAATACACAGCAAAGTTACAAACGTTATCAACTTTCCAATCTCCTGACATTGTTGTAAGTGTTTGAAGGTTTCTTTTGTATCGTACTTTGCGGTTTTGTTGGGATTTGTTATTCGCCAGAGGGTTGCGGCGTTTTCTTTCGCTATTGGTTTTGCGAAACTTGAATTGAAACTTTTTTCTGTTGGTGTTATCAGATATTCCGCTCCTAGTTCTTTTACTTTGTTTTCAAAACTTGTCTGGTCTTTGTACCACGCATTGCGGACTTGATTTAGTAACTTGCTGTACTCGCCGGAAATCATTGTGTCGCGGACATCCAGTTGCATTATTGTTGGTTGTCCCTGCCGCTCGTTTTGCATATTGTATAAAATGTGATACTTTGTCCACAGCGTCGCAACATCCCAGCATATACTCTCTTCCAAACGGTTCGACGAACTTGTCTCAACAAACTCACGCGGATACCATAGCGGGGCGCGGTAAACTCTTATCGGGGTTGTACGATTTTCGTCTTTGGTTTGCCCTACCATTGCGTCCCACAGTTTTGATTTTGGCTCGAACGCTTCTCTGCTGCACGTTGCGATTATCCACTGATTCGCGACAACCAATTCTACGCACAGTATTGTCAACATCAACAACGCTCGTCTGTTTCGCGTTTTCATACCTAACGCACAAATTGCCGCGAGCATTGCCGTTATCGCTTGAACAAACGACAAAAGGAAATAGTGATTGCCGATCGCCGCGTCGTATGTTCCGAACATCACGCACGACGGAACGTTGTCTGGAATCGGTGTCCCGATGAACGATGCCGTTGTCACGTAGATTGCCAACACGGTTGTCAACAACGCCGCCGTTATCAGAAACCGTGAACGGAATTTATGTTCCGACAACAGACGGTCAAACCCGCGTGCGGCGAGCAGCGCAATAGCAAGCGACGCGGCAGGCAACCACTTCGCGGGATAACGAAACGAACTGTAAAACGGCAATTCGAGCAGTAAACTGTACACACCGCCCGATTGTCCAGGCGACGCGAGTAACGCAAAAACCGCGAGCCACGACGCGAAAATTACTGGTCTATCGGCGAATCGGTTACGCCGTTTACAGAATCGTAAACACATCACCGCTAGCAACATCGTTACCGCTCCCATGAATAACGTCGGTGTCCAAACACGCGGCTCGTAAAAATTCATCCACCGCGAGTTGACAGGAAATTGCAGACCACCGAAGTTCGGTAACATAAATTCTAACAGACGAATCGGCGGAACGGAAAACTCGTAAATCGCGGTACGGTGTGTATCTGGCGAAAGGACGCGGTCGGATAATCGCGTTAATTCGTATGACGGGATAATCTGTATCGCGGCGAGTAATGCGGTCAGTAAGAACGCCGCCGCAACCAGTGACACTCGTTTGAACTTGAAACGATTCAAAAAAACTGTTTGGATTGATAACGTTGTCACCACAATCAACATCACCGCGATTATTCCGGTATGATAAACCGCCTGCGGGTCGCCGCCGAGAATCATCAGCGACATAATAATCGCCGCCGCAAACAACGAACGGTTATGTTTCGTATGCAGCAAACGGTCAAGTTGTAAAATTGCTTCCGGCATCAATGCCGCCCCGACCAGAAACGGTTCGTTGACGTATTGATATAGAACGCTGCCGCTGAACGTATATGCGATACAGCCAAACAAAGACGCGAGAGGCGAACAACGGAAATGACGTGCGAGACGGAACGATGTTATCGACGCGAGCAACAGATGTAGTCCGATATACAACGCGTCGGCGAGTATCTTGTCGGCAACCAAAACACGCAGCCATTTCACCGGATAGAACACGGCAGCCGTAGCGGTAGCGGCAAGCGGCTGCCCATAGTTTTCATAAGGCATCCATGTAAGTGATTCGCCATTCAAAATCGCCGCGTCAATCCATGCGTTCTGCGGATGATAATAGTGAGCAACATCCCGAAACGCAAACGCTCCTCCGAAAAACAAAACGTTACGGAAGAAAAACACCGCAAGGAGAAACGGCAGTGAGAATGTGAGGGCGGATTTGAGCGTGTGGAATTGCATTGATGTTTATAGTAAATGGAAAGTATTTCGTGTTAAAAAATGTAAAAAATAATGACAACAAACGAGTACGAACAGTTTTTTTCAATAGCATCACCTAACCGTCCCTTCTAACTTCGCTTTCATCCCGCCCAATTCCGGGTACAATGTTCTCCACAACTCCAACTCTTTCACCGCTTCCGCCTTCTTCCCTTGTTTTACCAACACTCTCAACCGTCCCGCTTTCGCCGTCCACCATTTTTCCGTATCCGCCGCCGTCGCGTTTTCCAGTCGTTTCCATAACTTCAAACCCAATGCCCAAGCATTACTGTCCGCCTGCATCGTCAACAAATCCGCGAACTGTTCCAACACTCGCGGCTCTTCCGGTTCGTTCTTCAACAAACCGACATAAATCTCAACCGCCCGTTGTGTTTGCCCCGCTCCCGTGAAAGCCGCCGCCCGCGACAATGCCACCTCACGTTGTTCCGCCGCTGGTAACGTTTTAATATCACGTTCCAACTTCTCGAAAATAGTCAACGCCTCGTTATTCTTCCCCTGATTCGCCAATGCCAACGCCAGTAACAACCTCGCTTTCGCAAACCAAACTTGCGATACCTGTGACACGGCACTTTCCTGTCGTTTCAACTCGTTTACCAACAATGTCTGAACTTTCGCCGCATCCTCAACTTTCTTACCGCTCAACAATTTCTCCGCCGCCGAAACCGTTGCCTCCGCTGCCGCAACCAATGTCTCACTGCGTAAAACAACATCCGCCGCCGGTACACGTTTCAAAAACCAACGTCCGCTCTCATCATTTAATCCATCACGTCCACCGCTATCGTTCACGTTTTTTGCTAATCCATCAAACACCTGCCGTGAAAGTTTAATAACTGTCATCGCGTTTGTGGCGTCAACCGGAATCGGCTCCAATTCCCGTAATGCCGCCCGGTATTGCCCAACCGTAATCAACATCTCCGCCGCCCGCAACCGCAACGCCGTCTCCTTCGCATCGTGCCAGCGTGAAACGTGTTCGTCAATAACAGCAACATAATCTCCCCACTTCTTCGCACCCGTCTGTACCAACCGCGCGGTCAAGTCGAGCGATTGCAAATGACATTCCGACGCGACAACATTGTCCGCGTTAGAAATCTGAACGCCGTTGTGACTATCCGCAAACGCCAAAGAAATTTTCCGCAACGAATCCGCCGCTTCGGTAAGCAACCGATTCCGTTCAACTGCCTCCGGCTTTTCCGCAAGCAACAACCGAATACTAGCCGCCTTCTGCGTAAGTAACAATGCCGCCATCAACTCACCGCCAGCACGAGCCGCACCCGCCGCTTCGTCGTAACGAACAATCGCCGTCTCAAACTGCCCGCTCCGAAACGCGTCGGACGCGAGTTGTTCAACAAGTTGCCGTTGAGCGTTATTCGTCGGGTTGTTCACGGCAACACCGCGTGAACTCTTCGTCAACAAAATTTGTCCGCGCCGCCCCCAATAAACTCCGCCGCGTTGTTCAAGTTGACGCTGAACTGACAATGCCGCCGAAAGACGATTGTCAGTCGGCTCACGTTTCCAAATCGCAATCGTAACTTCAAGTTGTGCCAACAACAATTCCGGTAAACTGTTCACGTTAGAACCAACAACGTTCAAACCAGATACCAACTTCGACGCATTCGCCAAATCATCTTTCGCAAGAAAAATCCGTATTTGTTCCGCGTCAACTTCCGCCTTAATAGCCGCATCCAACGGTTTTTCACGCGAACGTACTAAATCAAGCGTGGTCTGTGCCGAGTCAAAACTACGTAACTGCCGATAGCACCCAGCCAAACCAACAACACTCCGCAAAACCATCACGTCGTCCGACCGCAAACCCGCCAGCGATTCAAAACAACGTTTCGCCTGTTCAATCGCGTCAACATAATCCGCTTCACCCGCCTTCGAGCAAACTGCCAAATTCAAATAACTCTTCCCCTGCTCATAACGCAACATCAATTCCAAACTCGCACACTGCTGTCGTGATAATCCGCCCGTCTCGCGTGCCAAAGAATCACGTAACTGTTCAACCTTCAAACGAATCGTCTCAGATTTCTGAGTCGCGTCGCGTAATTCGTAAATTTTAGTTTCAGAATCCGCCCCGTGATTCAAAACCGATTCAAGACAAGCAAGTGAACACCAATTAAGCGTAGAAACGGCAATCTGCGATTCAACAAGCAACAACTCCGGTTTCCCGTCAAACAAAGAACGAGCAAGCGTGCTGGTAGCAATAAAACGGTCAAAAGTAATAGAACGTAACTCCGGCGAACGTTCAAAAGCAAACGCGGTAAGCAAATTCAAACGTTCAAACAAAAGCAGAGCAACATCAGGCGAAGCCGTAGCGTCCGCCAACCGCTCATCAGTAAACGTCAAACCAGACTCCAACAACCCCCGCTCCAACAGTCCGCGAACCAACAAAACATCATCAGTGACAGGCAAAAAGGAATCGTCAGCAAACGCCGCCGCGGATGCCGCTGTGTACGCGAACAAAAATATAATCGAAAACAATGTATGTTTCATAATTGGTTTGAGTAACAAAATTCCGTTATTCTCCGTGCCTTTGCGGTTCATAATTACTGTTCAATCATAACCGCTTTGTCTTTAATGTTCACATCCGTTAGTTTCATATTAAATGTTTTTACATTTTTACCCAACATATCTTCCGACCGTTCATTATAGTCAATGATTACGTCACGGCAACTGTCCCCCCAAAACTTCATTGGGGGTATAAAAATTAGTGGGAAATCTGCAAGTCCGGTTTGAAGAGGGGCAAGGAATGCCTCGCCTACTCGACTGGTGAAAAATCTATTACTGTGACGACAGCCAGCAAATTTATGCCAAATGGATTCCCCCACTAAATTTTTACACCCCCATGTTTTACACACCCCATTGACTTTGTGTGTGTTATCATGTAGAACAATATAATACCTACGCTTGCGAAATATTTTCGCAAGCAACAATCACACCAAACTTTTCACGAAAGTAAAAAACTATGACAAACTATGTAAAAACGCAAGTTAGCACCATGTTAAGATGTGGAGGGGCAAAATGTAGAGTTATTGGTAAACATAGTTTTACTTCTGCTTTTACTCTCGTTGAACTTCTTGTTGTTATCGCAATCATTGGTGTACTGCTTGCTCTTCTGTTGCCCGCTGTGCAAGCCGCCCGTGAAGCGGCTCGTAGGATGCAATGTATGAACCACTTGAAACAATTAGGGCTTGCTGTTCATACTTTTCACGATACACATAGCGTTTTGCCGCCAACGTGTATCAGTGCCGGACGTGCTTCTATCTTTGTCCTCTTGTTTCCCTTTACCGAACAAACCGCCCTTTACGATTTAGCACTCACCACCGATGACCGTTGGGGATGCGGTTTGCAATATCTTGATGGCGGCGTTGGGGCGAACCGTATGTTTATCACGATGGACAGTGGTGCTTCACCGGAATGGAAGAGTGCGCCGATAACCGGTGCAACACCACCCGCCTGGTGGAATGCGGTATTAGTAAATGAAAGTGATAAGAAAAGTTTTTTGTCCGTTCCGTATATGAAATGTCCGTCACGCCGTTCGGGTGCCCAAATGCCGGACGGTTCTTGTCCAGTATCTGGTCCGACAGCGGACTATGCTGTTGCTACCGCGACGGGAACAGGTACAGGTTGGACACCCGGCGCTTCGGGTACATCTGGTATCGGTTTGGTAATAACTCCGTGGGATAACGTTCGTACAGATGCCGAAGTTACATCAACCGGTTCATATTGTCATGGTCCGTTTCGTGCCGCAGTTATTACTCCCGATTGGGAAAACTCCACTTACCCGTATCCGAAATTCGGTATCAAATCGTGGGCGGGGCGAAACAGTATGGCATCTTGGTCTGATGGTTCGTCCAACCAAATTATAATAGGTGAGAAACATATCCCGCTCACAAAACTAAATGCTTGTCCGTCTTTAGGAAAACATTGGGATTGTTCATACGTTGCAGGTGCAGTAAATAGTTGCGCCACTATCGTGAGAAGTTTTGACTACGGTACAGGAAGTAATTATATTCCAATTGCAATTCCTTCCAATGGCAACGATAACGCTAGCATTACAACTTCTAACGCATTCGGAAGTTGGCATTACGGCGTTTGCAATTTTGTTATGGGTGACGGTTCTATTCGTGGTATTAGTGTAACAACATCTGTCGATATGGTTTTGTCACCACTTGCAAAAGTTGACGATGGTGAAGCGGTGTCGTTACCGTGACGATTTTTTTGTTTCATTTTTTCAATTTCATTTATCACCAATTACCCTCACAAAAAGAGACCAAAATGTCTAAACTTCAAACTTTCATTATTACGTTGTTATCACTGGTAACGTTACCATTATTCGCGTTTGATTTGCGGGACTTTCAGTCACCGCCGGATTCTGCTCGTCCGTGGGTTTATTGGTTTATTATGGACGGGAATCTTTCCAAAGAAGGGATTACCGCCGACTTTGAAGCGATGCAAAAACAAGGAATCGGCGGTATTATTATGATGGAAGTGAACAATGGTGTTCCGCGCGGTGACGTTGGTTTTATGAGCGAGAAGTGGCAACAACTTTTTGCGCACATTGTCCACGAAACCGAACGACTCGGTTTGCAACTTACTCTTAACTCCGGTCCCGGTTGGACAGGCAGCGGCGGTCCCTGGATTACGCCTGAACAATCTATGTTACATCTCGTCGCTTCAGAAAAACGTGTTCACGGCGGTATCACGTTTAACGAAGCGTTGCCCGTTCCGACTCCGCGCCGACCGTTCTTCGGTGAAGGTGCGTTGCCCGCCGAGCAAGAGAAAGCACGCAAAGAATTTTTCAAAGATGTTCGTGTACTCGCGTTCCCAACTCCGCAAGGCAACGCCCGTATTTCCGACATTGACGAGAAGGCGGTTTACGTTCGCGCACCGTATTCCTCTGCACCAAACGTCAAGCCCGGTATAGCGGCGTCTGCTTTGTATGAGCAAACAAAACCGAACGAAACTGTCAACCAAAAACAAATCATAGACCTCACCGATAAACTAAACGCGGACGGTGTTCTCAACTGGAACGTTCCCGAAGGCGATTGGACAATTTTGCGTTTCGCCGCGACAACAACCGGCGCGAACACGCGTCCCGCTCCTCAACCCGGTCTCGGACTCGAATCGTCAAAAATGGACCGCGACGCTTTCGATATTCATTACGACAACTTTATCGGTAAACTTTTCAAAGCGGTCGGTGAACGACAGACCGACGGCAAAGCGGGTTGGTGCTACTTCCACATTGACTCGTGGGAAATGGGACCTCAAAATTTCTCGAAACATTTCATTGACGAATTTCGTAAACGGCGTGGTTACGACCCGATTCCGTTTCTGCCCGCTTACACCGGAATTATCGTTGAAAACCGTGAAATGACCGAACGTTTCCTGTGGGACATACGGCAGACTTCGCAAGAGTTAATCGTCGAAAATCACGGTGAGTACCTCAAAGAACTCTCGCACAAAAACGGACTGAAACTCTCTATTGAACCGTATGATATGATGCCGTGCTGCGATATGACGTTCGGTTCCATAGCGGACGTACCGATGTGCGAGTTCTGGTCGGAAGGTTACGGCTTCGACACGTTCTTCAGTTGTCTCGAAGCCGCGTCGATTGCTCACACGCACGGCTTGCCGGTAGTCGGCGCGGAAGCGTTCACATCGTCGCACGATAAATGGCGGCAGAATCCGAAGTCAATGAAACGTCAAGGTGACTGGGCGTTTTGTGCGGGAGTAAACCGCATTACGTTTCATCGTTTTCAGCATCAACCGTTCATTGACCGTTACCCGGGATTTTCGATGGGGATTCACGGCGTTCACTGGGACAGGACGCAAACGTGGTGGAATTTAGTCAGCGGCTACCATCAATACCTCGCTCGTTGTCAGTACCTGCTGCAACAGGGCGACGCGGTTGCTGATATTTTGTATCTGCTGCCCGAAGGTGCGCCGCGTGTTTTCACGCCGCCGAAGTCCGCGACTATGGCTACCGGTTCGTTGAAAGACCAACGCGGTTATCGTTTTGACGGCTGCGACCCGCCAACGTTGATAAAACTCGCGGCGGTCAAAGACGGGCATATTGTTTTCGATAACGGCGGAACGAAGTACCGTTTGCTGGTACTACCGAAGATGGGAACAATGACTTTGCCGCTGCTGCAAAAGATTGAACTTCTTGTGCGCGGTGGTGCGACAGTTGTTGGTAATCCGCCAGTGAAGTCGCCAAGTTTGGAAGGTTATCCAGAAGTTGACGAGGAGATACGTGAGTTAGCTGACACACTTTGGAACAAGTCAAAGATAAGTGTTGATTCTAACGTGAGTTCGACGGAAACAGTGACACGTTCGTATGGCAAGGGACGACTCATCGAACAAGAACCGCCGATTAAGATTTCAGGGGCGAAATGGATTTGGCACAACGAGGGCAACCCGAACTACAATGCCGCTCACGACGCTCCGGCAGGAACGCGATTTTTCCGTAAAACACTGACGATTGATGACAACGTTAAAGTCGTATCGGCTCGACTACTTGCGGTTGCGGATAATGATTTGATTGTTCGTGTCAACGGTACGGAGGTTCACAAAACGAATCTTGCGAATAAGTTGACCCCGTCATCATTTTTGAAACAATTGAAAACTGGCAAGAACGTCATTGAATTGGAAGCGGCAAATGGTGCGAGTGACCAACGCAATCCGGCGGGAGTTATCGCGGCGTTTGAAGTGAAAACGATAAACGAGCAAGAGCAAAAGATTAACACGTTGCGTTTGACAACCGATAAAAACTGGGAATCGTCGTCTGATAGTAAAAAGTGGGCGGCGGCACAAGTTTTGGGAAATTTTGGAATGCCGCCGTGGTCGGTTGTGGAGTATAATGAGGGAAGTGAAAACGAGTTGTATCCTGATTATTCGGTGACGGAGAAAATTTTTGCAAACGATAAAGTTTTGCCGGACTTTGAATCGGAAGGCGATGCGTTACGTTTTTTCCATCGCCGTGATAACGATACCGATATTTATTTTATTGCAAACAAGAGCAATAAACCATATAACGGCACTGTAAAGTTCAGGGTGGAATGCGGGAAACAAGCATCAATACTTGACCCGCTCACGGGCAGAGTTTACAGACCGAATTTGCTGGCGACTGTAAATGGAAGAAAAGAAATGTTGACTTTACCGCTAGACGCAGCAGAGTCAGTATTCGTAATTTTCGACGCAAAAGGAGTAAGCGAAACAACCGCAGCGTGGAAGGGTTTTAAGTTAAAACCCGTAATGCAACTTGATAACGGTTGGACAATCAAGTTTGACTCGAAATGGAACGCTCCCGAAAAGTACGAAACGGAAAAACTCTTCGACTGGTCAACA
>JAITST010000015.1 GCA_031287585.1 Planctomycetaceae bacterium
GCTTTATGATAGTAGCCAATCGCTTCGTCAAACGATTGAAGAACAGAAAAACTGACCACATCAATTTTTCTGTATCGACATAAAAGGCAACGTTAGTTTTTTGTTTTAACCTTGAAAGGAAAAATTTATTATGTTACGATTATCTCTATGGTGTCTGGCAATGTTCCTGTCCATCGGACAGACATTTGCGGCAGTGACGGTGTATGTTGATATAAAACAGACTGAACCATCGCATCTCCCGTTCAGCGGAGTAGAGACGCGAGTTGGAAAAAACGTGGATGCAACTTATAGTGCGACCGCAGGTTATAACGGTCAACCGACATTACACGCGGAAGAAAAAATAACCGCAACAACGTGGACATATACCGTTTCACCAGTTAATGATGTTACTATCAGCCCAACATCTGGCAGTGGGAGTTCGGCAAGCATAACGGCAAAAAGTGCCGAAGCGGGAGCGTATGCGATTACCGTGACGTTTGAAGTGAAGTTTACAATCACAAAGTACAAAGAGGATGAAACTGTTGATTCAACTCGGACAGAGGAATACACTGGAAGTGGTTCGGCAACGCTTAACGTAAAAGATGGAAAGTTTAAAGTCTTTATAAAACCTGACGACAATTTTCCTTTATACGCAGGTGATATGGACGGTTATCGAAACAAACTTGGTGTTGGCGAAGATGCAAACATTATTGTTGAAAAAGAAGATGGTTCAGCTGATACTGTTACATTCGATTATGCTACCCCTGCATGTTCACCTAGTATTACGATTAACGGTTCCGCTATTGTGGCTGGTAATAATTCCGGCAGCGAAATAATTCAAGTGTATGCCGTTGTAAATGGAGTTACAGAGGGACCGGAATCTATTGGTGTTACCGTCGTAGAGCCAAACGGAATAAAATATAAGGAAATACTTCGGTATAGAAACCTCGATTTTACCTCGCCAAATTTTCCACCAATCTCCCCAAGTGTTCGTGGGGCATGTTTTATTGCTGATATGTTTGTTACGCCGACGGATGTATCTTTTATTGGTGTTTCAGTTGGGGAAGATACTTGTCATTCGCAACGAGAAGGTAGTTTGGAAAACTTGCCGCCGGAAGAGCATCCAAGTTGGTACTTTGATTGCACTGGGGGGAATATGGCTAACGGTTGCCGCGTCGGTGTGATTGGCAATGTGGATCAAGTGGGATTTTATTCTTATCTACCAGGTGGTGATGGGTTGAAAATTTGGGACATCCCTTGGTCATATAAAACTGCAACAATGACTGATAGAAAAGTTTTTTTAACAATAAGACAGCGTATGGAGAATATAGGTGATAAGAAGTCTGTCGTAACCAAAAATGGAATAACTGTCACGCGCACAATTGAGTAGGAATTAAAAATGAAATCTCCGTAGAAATTGTTATTTACGGGAAGGACATTTTAGGGTTAGCACTATAATTAAATTTTAACTTGTTTTGTCTTTAATAATCATTTTGGAGTACACTATGTATAATTTTTCATTACGCACCATCATTTGCTTTATAACGATATTGGTGGTTTTTATTGCTGGTATTTTCATCAGGAAAGGATTTGCCGAGAGTGACGGTCTCATTTTTGAGCAGCAAATATCCAAAGTTGGCGAACTGATAGAAGCCCAAAAATACAATGACGTGTCAAGATTGGTAGCACGTATTGAGAAAACGGCTGAAAATGGGAATGGTGATAATTTCATTACGTATGTCTGGAAATTTGTTTTTAGTGCACAAGGATATGGTCATAAGGATGACAAAGTAGTTTCTATGTGCAAAAAATTATCAAGTAAAGCAATTGTTGTTAGTACGAATTTACCTGCTCGAATTGGTCAACAAATCGACTTGTTGGAGTGGGAAAGAAAGATACTCCAAAAAGATGATGAAACCGCATATCTTTTAATCAAAGAAAGAAAAGAATAGGTAGAATTGATTCTGTATCAATGGAATAAAATATTGTCTTTTATTGATGATACTTGGGATGAAGATAAGGTAGCCATACAGTATTTAGTAGAAATTCCGTGGAATGCATTTACTAATGGAATTTCTACATCTGGCGCAGCATTTCCGCCATCAGAGGCAATAGAAAATATTGAGATTAGAAAAAAATATCAAGCACAGGTTGATAAAGCATTAGAAACGCAAGCACGCGCAGATCTACAACGGAGAGCCAAAACAGTACGGAAATTGAAACGGAATATTGTAAAAAAGTATATCATTGAAATATACTCACTTCATCCGTTTGCTACGGCAGAACTTGAGACGTTGTTGAAAGCACATAAAATTGACGAGGCGTTTTCAAAAGAAATTCTTGATGTGATTCACAAAGAAGAAACGGAACATCCTGATGATGGTTTTCGTATTTGGCGAAGTAAAGACAAACTGTTCGAAGCCGATGCAAAGTTTGTTTCAGCAAACGACAAGGAATTAACAATCGAGAAACGAGACGGCAAACGTACAACGATTGAACTAAAACTGTTACGTAAAACAGATGTGGTTTATGTCAGTGACCAACTCGCCCCAAAACCAGAAACTCCCAAACCTGGTTCGTCGCCGTAGCGTGTTTACGCTTCGGTCTTTTTTATTCGGTGGTAGTTTGAAAACTGTACTTTTCAAGAAACAGTATAGAGAACCACTCGGCGAATACCGTGGTTACGTGTTTTGTGATTTTTGGGAAAGTGCAGACCGCGTCAAAATAGGTTATCATATCTATTTCCTTAAAATTTTAGTTGCGATACAAACCACGCCTCCCTTTCAAACAATTTTTTATCAAACACACTCGGAGAACATATATGAAAATCGGCGTTTTTACTTGTTGGTGCGGCGAAAACATAGCCCGCAATGTTGATTGTGAAAAAGTTTCGGCTGAAGTTGCGAAAATTCCGGGCGTTTATTGTTCGCTCAACTACAAATATATGTGTTCCGAACCCGGTCAACAACTTATCCTTAACAAAATAAAAGAGTTTGGTCTTACGGCGGTTGTTGTCGCGTCTTGTTCGCCTCATATGCACTTGAAAACGTTTCGTAAAGCGGTTGAGACGGCGGGTGTTAACCCGTACTTGGTTGAGATGGCGAATATCCGCGAGCATTGTTCGTGGGTACATTCTGATAAAGAGGTTGCGACGGCAAAGGCGGTCGAACTGATTCGGATGTCGGTTGAAAAGGTCAAATTCAATCATCCGTTGCAACCGATTGAAGTTCCGGTAACGAAAAGGGCGTTGGTAATCGGCGGCGGTGTCGCGGGGATTCAGGCCGCACTCGACATTGCCGCGGCGGGGCACGAAGTCATTCTCGTTGAAAAGGAGCCGTCGGTCGGCGGCAAGATGGCAGGTCTGTCTGAAACATTCCCCACGCTCGACTGTTCGCAATGTATTCTCACGCCGCGTATGGTTGAAGTTAATCAACATCCGAAAATCAAGTTGATGACGTATTCGGAAGTTGTTGCTGTTGACGGTTACATAGGAAACTTCAAAGCAACTATTCGTAAGAAAGCACGTTACGTTGACATAAGTAAATGTACTGGCTGCGGTAACTGTTGGAATTCTTGTCCACAGAAAAAAATTCCAAACTCATTCGACTACAATCTCGGCAACCGTACAGCGATTTACGTACCGTTTCCGCAGGCGGTTCCGGCGAGACCGGTTATCGACGCGGAACATTGTATGAAACTGAAAAACGGTAAGTGCGGTATTTGCGAGAAGAAGTGTGCGGCAGGTGCGGTGAAGTACGACGACAAAGACGAGATGGTAACGGAGGATATCGGGGCGATTGTTGTCGCGACTGGTTATCAACTTTACAACATCGGACGTTCGCAGGAAAACCTTAATTTGGCGGGCTACGGCGAATACGGCTACGGAAAGTACAAGGATGTCATCGACGCTTTACAGTTTGAACGTCTTGTATCCGCGAGCGGTCCGACTGGCGGCGAACCGAAGCGTCCCTCTGACGGTAAGATTCCCGAAAAGATTGTGTTTATCAAATGCGTTGGCAGTCGCGACAACGCGAAGGGTGTTAGTTTCTGTTCCAAGATTTGTTGTATGTACACAGCGAAACATACGATGCTTTACAAGCACAAAGTTCATCACGGCGAGGCACACGTTTTCTATATGGACATTCGTAGCGGTGGTAAAAAGTACGACGAGTTTGTGAGGCGGGCGATTGAACAAGACGGAGCGATTTATCATCGCGGACGTGTATCGAAGATTACGGAGGAGGACGGAAAACTGATTGTTCGCGGTGTTGATACGTTGTCGCAGAAGCCGGTAACGATTGCGGCTGATATGGTTGTGCTTGCGTGCGCGATGATGCCGACGAGCGGTGCGGAGTCACTTGCACAGATGTTGGGGGTTGGTTACGACGAATACGGTTATATGACGGAATCGCATCCGAAACTCCGACCGGTCGAGACGAACTCGGCGGGAATTTTTCTGGCGGGAGCGTGTCAGGGACCGAAGGACATACCGGAGGCGGTAGCACAAGCGTCGGCGGCGGCAGGCAAGGTGATGATAATGTTAAGCCAACCGGTACTAACACGCGAACCGGAAATAGCGGTAGTGAATGAGAGAGATTGTGCGGCGTGTTACGCATGCGTGAGAACGTGTCCGTATCAGGCAATCGACAAAAGCGAAATCAAAGACCGCAACGGTAATGTCACCAAACACACTGCAAGGGTAAACCCCGGCTTGTGTATGGGTTGCGGAACCTGCGTAGCAGTATGCCCGTCGAAGTGCATAGACCTTGAAGGTTTTACAGAAGAACAAATCTACGCGGAGGTAGAGAGTTTGGCGTGATGTATAAAGAGGCAGGAACGTCAAGCCGTTGTTGGATTTTATTGTCGCTCTGTTATAGAATGAGTAGGCGGGTATGTCGCAAGAAAACTGGAAGGAAACAGACATTAATGTTGATAGTCTTTGGATTATCAGCGAGCGGGATAAGACCGGCAAACACTCAAATATTTATCATGGCAATTTTATTCCTCAAATCCCCAATCAACTGTTGCGGCGATACACGAAAGAGCGTGATGTTGTATTGGATATTTTTACCGGAAGCGGTACGACATTGTTTGAATGTGAAAAACTCAATCGACGCTTTATCGGTTTTGATATCAACACGACTATCATTGATTTTGTCAAATCACAGATGGTCGGTTCGTCAGTGCTGTACCGAATCAGTGAATGTGATGTTGCGGATAAAAAATTATTCGATTCGGCAATGAACGATTCTTTATCGTTCATGGAAACGGGCAATGTTCAATTTGTGATTGCTCATCTGCCTTATATGGATATTGTGAAATTTACGGACAAACCGGAAGATTTGTCACATATCACTGACCTCGCAACCTTTGTAAAAAAGTTTGTAGATATAATGAACAACGTTTTACCTTACTTGGAAAATGGACGGCATTTCGGAATTATATTGGGCGATGTGTATAAAAAAAGTGAGGTGATTCCGCTGGCGTTTTATGTTTTGGATTCAATCAAACGTCATTTTCGTGCAAAATTAAAAGGAATCGTGATTAAGAACATTGAAGGCAATCGCGGGAAACTCGGCACAGCAAATATTTGGAAGTATCGTGCATTGAAGAACGACTATTTTTTATTCAAACACGAGTATATTTTGATTTTTAAGAAAGAGGGATAATATGGCAAAAAAGAAGACAAAGACGAAACTATTTTTAGAATTAGCCAGTCCGGATAAAAATGGGTAGAGCCGTTGGGTTTCGGTGGACGAGTTTGTCGGAGAATATGCTTCGTTACAAATTGGCAACGGTTTAAGTTGGGGACGCGGCTCATCGCCCCTTGCGAAAAAATATATCATCGAAACCGATAAATCTAAAACATCTGGCAATAAAATTGATGCTGTTCGGCTTATCGGTTTGAATACAGGACAATCGTTTAGCCAAACGATTCGAGCCGATATAAGGGAACATTATAAAGCCCAAAATTGCGTCATGCTTGGAATTAACGGTCAATCCGAGAATACAAAAATAGAAATTGACCATAAAGAAGGGAGAAAAGAAAATAGCAGAGTTTCAAATACAGGAACACAAAAACTTGAGGATTTTCAGCCGTTATGCAAAGCCGCAAATGATGTAAAACGGCAAATATGTAAGAAATGCAAACAAACAGATAAACGTTGGGACGCAAAGAATATCAAGGGAAATCCCTACTCTTTCTACGAAGGTGATGAAAATTATGACGAAGCATTGGGCTGTAAGGGCTGTTATCAATATGACCCGGTAGAATATAGAAAAACGAGCGTCAAAAAGATTAGCAACGAAGCAGCCGACTATGTTTCAAAAAAGTTATTTCCAAACGAGGATTAGAAAACAATGAACTACATCGGTTCAAAATACAAGTTATCAAATTTTATTAAATCGGCAGTTTACTCGGTTGTCGGTTGCGCATTGTCGGACAAGACAGTATGCGACCTCTTTGCTGGTACCGGTATCGTAAGTCGCATTTTCAAACCTATTGTTAAAAAGATTATTGCTAACGACTTTGAGTATTACAGTTATGTTCTCATCAGAAATTATATCGGTAATCATAAAAAAATTAAGAATGCCAATGGTTTCATTGATGAACTCAATGCTTTGCCGCACATTGATACCGGCTTCATTTACAGAAATTATTGCCTTGGCAGCGGAAGCGGTCGGCAGTATTTTTCGGACGAGAACGGCAAAAAAATTGATACTGTCCGTCGAAAAATAGAAGAATGGAAAAAAACAACACAAATTTCTGACGACCTCTATTTCTTCCTTTTGGCAAGTCTGCTGGAGTCGGCAGATAAAGTTGCCAACACAGCATCCGTTTATGGTGCGTACTTGAAGCATTTGAAAAAAACAGCACAAAAAGCATTAGTCCTTGAACCGGCAACGTTCCTATTAAATGAAAATGAACATTCTGTTTTTAATGAAGACAGCAATGAATTGATTAAGAAAATCTCCGGCGATATTTTGTATTTAGACCCGCCGTATAATGCGCGGCAATACGGAGCGAATTACCACTTGCTCAATACGATTGCAAAATACGATGAGTTTGTACCGCAAGGCAAGACGGGACTGCCGAGTTATAAAAAATCCCGTTATTGCAGCCGAAGCAGTGTTTTGGCAGAATTTGAACAGTTGATAAAAAACGCGAAGTTCACTCATCTCTTTTTAAGTTACAACAATGAAGGTTTGATGTCCGTTGACGAGGTAAGAAGTATTATGCAAAAATATGGAAAATATGATCTCGCAACGACAAATTACCAACGTTTCAAGGCAGATAGAAATGAAAACCGAGTTCATAAAGCGGATATTACCGAAGAATATATTCATATTTTGAAAAAATGATGAAAATGGTTTCTTAACGGAACCGCATCCGAAACATGACTATTGTTGACACAATCTCAAATTTACGCTATACTGTCTAATTGATGTGGAATGATGAAATAATGGGGACATTTATAAAACTATTTGTAACTAATGGTTATTTAGGACGCAAATGAATTTTATCACGTTTTGTTACAACAAAATCTGTCAGATAATACGATGTTGTAACGTGGTCTATTTCGTCCCCGAGCCCACTGTACTTTCGTGCGCAATGTACTTACAATACCTTCGCAATTCGATTTTATCGTTTAATCATAACCCTTTTTACAAAGGAAACTATCATGCAAATTTCTGTTACCAAAAATCCGTCACCCGAATCAATTAGCCAACTTGGTTGTAAGTCGTGGTCTGTTTGGGAAAAAGAACCGTCGTCGTTTGATTGGCATTACGACGAGAAAGAAACGTGCTTGATTCTCGACGGTAGCGTTACGATAACGTTTGCCAACGGTGAATCGGTTTCGTTCGGCAAAGGCGACCTTGTTGTTTTCCCGCAAGGACTCGACTGTACGTGGAACGTCAAGGAGAAAGTGCGCAAGCACTACAAGTTTGGTTAGACGACCGTTTTGTTTCGTTGCGTTCGTCCAACAATTGTGTCTCAACCCTCAACCAATCGAAATAACAATGAAAAACATTTTACCATTAATTTTTGTTGTGTTGCTATCGACACAACTCGTTGCCGACATTCGCGAACAGTACGCCGCATTCGACTCTGTTAGCACGTCGGCGATGCAGGAACCGGTTACGATTAAAACATCGCTGGTTATTAACGGCGGTAATCAAACAATTGAGCAAGATGCAGTATTGATTATCGAAGCGACAATACAATCCGGTTGGAAGTTTTACGATTTTTCACAACCAGACGGCGCGGCACTGCCCGCGCGATTTGAGATAACGCCTCCAACGGCAGAGTTTCGCCGCGACGGTAGCATTATCCGTCCGACAACTCCGCCCAAAGTTGAACACGATACGGGTTTCAACGCGTCTATTCACTGCTTTTATGACAAAGCAACGTGGCTGGTTCCTGTTGTTCTCAATGGAACAAACTTGAAGGGGCGTTTAGCCGGTCTAGCGTGTAAAGTCGGAATCGGCGGCGTTTGTGTACCGCAGGACTTCGCGATTGATGTTGAACTCGTTACCGACCGTGAATCACAAAACAAGTTGGCAACATTGTTAGCAAGTGCAGACAAAGTACCGAAAAATTTCTGGTACGACACATCAAAACGTGATGAAACCGAAACTGAAACATCAACCGCCGAAACATCAGACGCGCCGTCCGGCAACCTCGACTTTATCGCAAACGTCAAGCCGCGTGAATTAGAACAAATTGACGGTATCGCAGTCGCGTTACTTTATGCGTTATTTGGCGGCTTGATACTTAACGTTATGCCGTGTGTGTTGCCGGTTATCGGTTTGAAAATTCTGTCGTTTTTCGAGCAAGCGGGTAAAAGCCGTACACGTGCGTTCCTGCTAAACCTCACGTATGTCGCGGGTCTTATGTCGGTATTTTTATTACTCGCGGCGATGAGTGTCGGACTTAGCAAACTGTTTACAGTCAGTATATTCAATATAGTAATGTGCGTAGTAGTGTTTGCGATGTCGCTTTCGCTGATGGGCGTTTGGGAACTGTCCGCACCCGCGTTTCTCGGACGCGGTAAGAGTGTGAAGTTGATGAGTAAAGAAGGATTCAGCGGTGCGTTCTTCAAAGGAATCATCACAACATTGCTAGCGATACCGTGCGGAGCGCCGCTGTTGTCGCCCGCGATAAGTTGGTCAGACCAACAAATCCGCTCTGGTCAAACAACGTTGGTGATTTTAGTTTACGCAACAATCGGAATCGGAATGGGGTTGCCGTATCTAATCATAGGAGCGTTCCCCGAACTACTCCGCTTTATGCCAAAGCCGGGCGAGTGGATGGAAACGTTCCGAAAAACGATGGGGTTCGCGTTGCTGATTGCGGTAGTTTGGATACTGTACTTTATCGAGTTGACAAAAATTGTACCGATGATAACGTTGCTCTTCGCGGTATGGTTCGCCTGTTGGTCGATAGGCAGACTAGACATAACGGCACGTAGTACGCAACGTCTGACAGCGTGGATAACATCGTTAGCGGTGGTGACAGTGGTAACGCTGTTCACATTCAACATACCGTTTATCGAAATGCCGGTAACACTGGAAAAAGCAATGCAGCGCCGCTTGGAAAACTGGGCGGGACTAAGGACGGAAGGACACTGGGCATCATACTCGCATAAACGTTTTGAAAAGGAGTTGATAGAAAACAAACGAACCGTACTGATAGACTTCACTGCCGACTGGTGTACCAACTGCAAAATCCTTGAAGCAACGGTACTGGAATCCAAAGAGGTGATAGGGGCAATCGAAAGTAAAGGGATAGTAACATTCCGAGCCGATTGCACAAAATCAAACCAAGAAGGTACCCAATTGTTACGCAAACTAGGTGCGGAATCGGTACCAACAATGGCAATCTTCAACCCGAAAAATCCAACCGAACCCCAAATAATAAGAGGTAACTATTACGCGGCGACACTGCTACAACAATTGGAATAGATACGTTGGAAAACAATAGTTGACTTCGCAGATTCGGTGAACGTACAATTGACGATTCGCTTGCGTAAAAAGTTGGAAGCGAAATATCCTGACGCGGTGTATCGGCTTTTTCGTCAACCCGCGACAAAAGAGCGTGTTTTCCTTCCAGCACTCGTACGTCTTTGAGAACGTACTTCGTTGCCCAAAGCGGAACCGCCGGCAATGTCATCAAAAATAGGAATAATAAAATGCGATGAATCACTTCCATGTGTTTTTCAGTGGTACAATCACAGAACATTAACAATGCGAGGAATTATAATCCGGCTTCCTGATGTTGTCAAATTTTAGTAACGGTTTTTGCGGTTAAACTGTAAAATCGTCGGCGGTTGGCGCGCCAACCGGACAACTTTTTATTTCCGCGTTTCGATGTGCCAACGTGTTGACAAGCAACCGCTGGTAAGCAACAATGGACGCTTTCACCAATTTATGAAAGGTTATCGACAATGAAAAAACTTTTGCGGCTGCTATTCATCTTACCAGTTCTTTTCTGTTCGACGATTGCCGTTGCAGAGGAATCAAACCTGCCCGACCGGGCTTGGCTCTTTGCGTATTTCACGCCCAACGACAAGGAAGGTTTGCACTTCGCTTGGAGTGCGGACGGTCTCAAATGGACGGCACTGCGGGACGGCAAGGTCTTTCTCAAAACACCGCAAAATGTCGGTCCCGTATTGCGTGATCCCTCCATTCTCCGCGCCCCCGACGGAACGTTTCATCTCGTTTGGACTGGTTCGTGGAAAGCAAAAAGTTTTGGTTATGCTTCGTCCAAAGATTT
>JAITST010000037.1 GCA_031287585.1 Planctomycetaceae bacterium
CAACATCTAATTGGTAATGTAAGTAACGCAATTTTCAAACGTTACCTGTATAACAATAGGCGGAAAACTCCGTCGTCTATTGCTATGTCAAGAGCGTTTTATTGTTTTACGGTGACTAAGTTGGTGACATCGCATTGTGATTTTTTGGAAAGCACAGATATAACACCTGAATAAAATGCAACTGACAATCCTGATACTGTTCCTTTTCCTGTTGTCTTCCTGTAATGCCGACGTGCTCGGATTTCCAGAGCCGGAATGGGATTGTGTAACACCTGAATCAATGGGACTCGATTCGGAACTGCTGCGTCAGTCGCGGGAATACGCATTGACTGGTGACGGTTCCGGCTGTGTGATTTTTCGCGGGAAAATGGTATCGGTTTGGGGAGAACGAAAAAAACTTTATGACCTGAAATCGTCTTCAAAATCCATCGGTGTTTCTCTTTTGGGTGTTGCCTTGAAAGAGAAAAAAGTTGCGTTGAACGACGCGGCGATACGCTTTCAACCGTCGTTAGCAATACCGCCGGAATCAAATCGTGAGACTGGCTGGATTCCGAAAATCACAATTCAAATGCTTGCGGAGCAGACGGCGGGATTTGATAAGCCGGGAAAAGATGCACATCTTCTTTTTGAGCCGGGAACGGTTTGGAGTTACAGTGACGCGGGTCCGAATTGGCTGGCGGAATGTTTGACTCTTGCGTTCCGGCGTGATTTGAATGAGGTGATTTTTGAAAAAATTTTCA
The DNA here is from genome assembly GCA_031287585.1 of Planctomycetaceae bacterium. Taxonomy (GTDB): domain Bacteria; phylum Planctomycetota; class Planctomycetia; order Pirellulales; family Thermoguttaceae; genus UBA8133. The sequence goes on from JAITST010000037.1 coordinate 741, forward strand.
TTCCCATCGGTATCTCTCCGCAAGACATTCAGTGGCGAAAACACGTTTACCGACCGGAAAAAATCGACGGCATTCTGAATCGGGAATTTGGTTCCGGTTTCAGTGCCAATATCGAAGCATTGTCACGAATCGGATATCTTTATTTGCGTGAAGGAACGTGGAAAGATAATGAAATTCTTCCGACACCGTTTGTTCGGATGATTTCCCAACCGATGCCGCGAGGTTCGGAATTTCCTACGAATCACAAAAAGGAATACGGCAGTGCGGCGCAGCATTATTCGATTCTTTGGTGGAACAATAATGACGGGAAGATTTCGGAGATTCCCAAAGACGCTTTTTGGGCTTGGGGACTGTATGATAGTATTATTCTCGTGATACCAAGTCTAGATTTGGTTGCCGTTCGGACGGGAAAATCGTGGTCACGTCAACCAAATTCCGACCACTACGATGTCTTGAAACCATTTTTCATACCCATCGCCGCAGCGGTTAAATGAAGCGAAAGATTCGCGAATAATTTTAGATTTTAGATTTATGATTTTAGATTGTTTGTGATACAATCGTTCCTGACCGCAACAACGTACACACATTACAATCCCAAATCTAAAATCTAAAATCCATTCTCCGTGTCCACCGTGCCTCCGTGCGCAACCTTTACCTGTTAATCAACAATTGCACGTCCCCGATAATTCCTGATTCCATCAACTCTGTGTTCGCGTTGATTGATTTGATATTCGTTCGCGTAACACGTTCGTTTTCCGGCTTGGAAGCGTCGCCGACCAGACGATTTACCCAACGGTTTACCACTTCTATCTCCAATTCCAGTAAACCGTTTTTGCTCTCTAATACCGCGTCCGTGATGTCGAGTTTGTACGGGGCAGCCCAAACACTGCCGCAATACTTGCCGTTGATTTTAACGTCCGCAAACTCACAAACCTTGTCGAATTTCAGATAAACACGTTGCGGTTTCTTTTTCACAATATCGCGTATGTCGTGTTTGATTGAATAAACCGCCAAACCGCTGTAATACTTTATGAGCGGATTTTCGTTCTTCGACCAACTTTCAAGTTTATCCGTTTTGACAATTAGCGGTTCACCCAAGTCGGCTTTCTCCGGCAGCACGGTGTCCTTCGTCAACCAATTCGGATAAAACTTTACTGTCCACGTTCCTTCTATTGTCTTTTCGTCTCTCTGTACGTCATCCAAAACCTTTTCTCCCGGCTCGAATGGTTTTCTGAATACGACAAAAACCGATTCAAATGGTGCCAAATCCAATGTGACCTTTGTAGTTCCATCGCCATATTGATGGAAGTAATTCGGCGTGCTAATCGTTCCCGAAACAGCGTCCCAGAGTTCAGGTATTCTGCCGCCGACACGGAATACACATTTTGCTTTATCCGGTTCTCCCGAAAGGTTAGCGACAAAATAAATATCCGTATCGACACCGCTTTCGATGTCGGCGGGAATCGTTTTGACATCGAGCGGCGAAAAATCTTTTGCGTTTCGCAACGTCAATTGCGAAACCTGATTCTTGTAAATCCGGCGGTGAATCCATTCAAGACGCGGTGTCTGATTCGTACCGGATTCACGTTTGAAATCGGGCATAACGTGTTTTTCTTTGAGAACTTCGCTTGCCGTTTTACCGCTTATAACTTTATTCCAAAAACTATTCGCGATTTTTTCAACGTCGGCGTTCGCGTCGAAATTCAGCCCCGTTGTTCGTTCGGGCTTGTTACCTATAACCGTTGCTCCTTGTTCAACAAGTTCTTTGATTTTCTTCAACGCTCGTAACGAAATACTTTTGCGTTCCGGCAAAACCAGAACCTGATAACTCATTCCGTCTTTCAACACGATGCGGTTTTTCTTCACACCGACAATCTGATTGAGCAAAACGTCTTCCGTTGCCACGTCGTGGTCGTAATCCGGCAGCGATTTCGCCGTGTTCGCCCACTTACCCTGCGTGAAATTCGGAACTCCTTCACCGTAGTATTCCAACACGTCCGCGACAGGAAGCCCCTGCTGCATCATATAATCGACACGGTTGACGTATTGCAGGAACGGCTTCGACTTCTGCCAAACGATACATTGAGGATTGAAGTACGTTCCCGCGAAATAAAGTTGTCCGGGCAAGCCGGCTTCTTTCGGCGACGCTGTCACCGTGTGCCAAACCAAAAGATTCAACCCCTCGCAAACCGCTTGATCAAACGACGGTTTCAAATTGTTCGCAAACGATTCCTGCCAATACATTCCGATATTCGTTTCGCCTTCTGCCGCAACGAGACGATGACCGTTGGTATGCGCGGCTGACGCTGGCTGCTTTATGAAAAAACGGTTTTTGTCGCCGATACGATGACGCGGTGACCAACTCCAAAACTCGCTCATCGGAATATCAGACATACCGAGAAGTTGCAGCGAATCAATCGGCGCGCCGTGCGGACCGCCGCTCTCCGGCATTATACCAAGACCGTATTCCGCAGACCTTTCTTTGAAGCGGCGGTAATGATTATCCGCAATCAAATCGCCAATCGTTCGGCGGAAATCGTTCAAAAAACGGTTACTAAAATTACGGTCGTTCGCGATAAAACCCGCAACAATCGGTAAGAACGTCAACGGGTCGTAGCCGCGCCGCGTCTTAAATTCTTCACGAAAGGTTTCAGTCCAGTTCAAACCGCCCGCTTCCCACGAGTCGGTTTCGAGATAACGCAACGTTTTTCCGCAGTGAGGTTTCACGCTTTCGAGCAACGGTTTGACGTTCGCGTTCCAATAAAAATCGAACGCCTCTGTCCGCAGATGGTCGAGAACAAGCCCTTGCCACTGTCCGCTGGACGTTGAAACACGGGCATCTGTCGGCGTGTAACCTATACGTAGAATCGTCCACGACGAAACGGAACCGTATTTGGGAGCAAGCGGGAAATCGTTCGATTTGACATTGAGCGTTCCGTCGCTTGACATCTTGTTGGTCAGGTCTATAACGTCGTCAATACGGAAGTCGGGATCGCCCGACTGTGAAGGTTCGTCTTCGTAGAGCGGACGGCAATCGGGAGCGGAACCGCCGAACTCATGCGTTGCGATTTTGATATTGAAAAATTGCAGCGGCGAACGGTTCTTCCGCGAAGACGTTAAACACTCATCGCCGTTATAGAAATCAAGTCCGGTAATCTGAACGTTACGCGGTGAAGCGGTATAAGTCGGGTCGTAAGAACTTTTGATGACAAGTTTGAAATTTTTAGCGCGTACTTTTGTGAACGAAACCGCAGACGCTTTATCGGGCGGCAACGTATTTTTCGCCAACGATTGCCCGTCGGCGAAAAACTCAACTTCTTTCGGTCCGTAACCCGCGCGCGGCGAGATTAAAAGTTTGTCAACGTCCGCTTCCTTCTCAAAATCAATCGTCAAATACTCCGGTTTCTCCGCCGTAGGACCTTCGCCGCTTTTCGTTCCCCGCGAAACCCAAAACGTATTAGCGTTGCCGTCGAGAATTTTCGACACAGGAAAATCCGGCTGCGCCGAACTGGGCGTGATGTTGAGTTTCAACTGATTAGCGGCTTCCTGTTGTTTGTTAGGAAACGCCAAAACAGCAATGTCACGATAATATCCGAGTTTTGTTGGCGGTTGCGGAAGTTTGACGTTCCGCGTTTCGTCCGGTTTTTCGGTATCGGGCGCGAAAGTAGCGGTAGAGAACACGACACGTTTTGCGGCATACTCCGGCGTGATATTGGGACCGCCAAGATTCCAACCGCTCTGAATCATCAAACAAAGAGCAAGACCGCAACGGTCTGCCTCCTTGACGGCGTGTTGAAAAAGTTCAGTCCATTCCGGCGACGCGAAAGTAGGTCCCGCGTTGACTCTGGTATGACCGCCTTGACTGCTGCCGTCGCCATCGAAAATCATAGCGGTACCAAAACCTTTGTCCGCCATCTCCGTTATGTCTTTGGTAATAGATTCTTTAGTAACGTTACCGTTCAACCACCACCAAAAACACGACAACCGCGATTCAGACGGCGGATTAGCAAAGCCGGTTACAAGAGTATCGGCGGACTGCAATGTTGCGGAAGAGAGCAGGAGGAGTAAAATAGCAAACGCGGCTGATGTTGTTCTCATAGTAATTATGGTTGTTAAGGGGTTGTGATTGTGACACAAAACACGCGATTATTATAGCGTAACGGCAATAAGAATGCAAGCGGCGGTTATTTGTGTAGTCCCGATAGGGACGATATGTCGGTTACAACGCTCATCACCGACATATCGTCCCTACGGGACTGAAATTTTTTACCATTCGTTTTCTACCGATATTTCGTCCCTAACGGGACTATGTATTGCCGTCGGCTTCAGCCGACGGATACGGTGTCGCAACCCCTCTCCATCTGTTAAAACCGACGGAAATGTTTTCTTTGCCCCGCAAGGGGCTAAATCTTGATAACCCCGTGCGGTAGCACGGGGTAGGTATCCCCAAAACCGAACCCCGTAGGGGTTCAATCAATCACTGAATCGAACACTTTATTCAACCCCTTACGGGGTTGGTTCTCGCGATGGTGCTTACCCCGTGCTAGCGCACGGGGTTATCGAGATTTAACCCCTACGGGGTAGCCCCCCCAGAATTTATCCCACGCTTATTTATTTTTTCCCCTTGCCAAAATCAATAATTCTTGTTAAACTTCCCGCGCTGATTGTCTCAAAACTATTTAGACAAGGGGAATTTTTACCATTATGTACAAACTGCTGCTCTGCTGGCGTTACCTGCTCACACGGTATATCGCGCTGGTATCGATTATATCCGTAATGCTCGGTGTCGCGACGATGATTATTGTCAACGCGGTTATGCTTGGCTTCACGGAGGAGATGAAAGACCGTCTTCACGGTATCTTATCCGACATAACTTTCGACTCCGCTGGTTCGATGGACGGCTTTCCCGACCCTGAGTGGCACATCGAAGAGATACGCAAAATCGCGGGTGACAAAATCGAAGGGATTACGCCGACAGTCATCGTACCGGGAATGATTTCGTTCCAACTCGGCGGCAGCGGACAGATACAAAATATGCCAATTGAGTTAGTCGGAATCGAC
>JAITST010000108.1 GCA_031287585.1 Planctomycetaceae bacterium
CTGACCGTGTGAGTGACTCATTGTTTGGGGGATTGGTAAGTGGATAAAAAATGTGGACAAAAAAACATGCGAAGTATTCTATCACTTTTTCGACGCGGGGCAAGAGGGGTTTTTAGAAATTGCCTAATGATTTTTTGGTGTGAGCGAGTTGTTGTTGCGTTTACATTCCAACGATATTTTCGATGAGGCACAGAAAGACGCGATACGGTCATTGCAAACGTATCTTAACAACAATCGTGAACGGTTATTTGAGGGACGTGTAAAAACTTGGCGGAAAGGAGGTTGAAGCAGACGGGAGCATGTTGGCGGAAACAACGCGCAGAAAAAATGGCGGTTATCTGCGCCGCAATATACTCAAAACAATGGAATTACTGATGGAAAATATAAAAATCCCACAATAAGTTTTACACACTCTTAACGCCCTCAAGGTTCAAATTTTCAAAGTCTCTTAGTACTTGTTCGATTCCGCCTGGACGGTGATAAATTGTGGCACTCGTTCTTGTACCAGGCTTATCAAGTATCGTTAGTTTATCATTTAAGAAATTGTCTACCAGATTGACATTATGTACCAGCACAACGCTAGCCCCGTTCTCATACGCTTCAAGAGCACTGGACTGCAAAAACTGGGCGCGAAATGGGGGGGGAATAAGATATGTTTTTTTGGTTTTACATTGACGTTAAAACATTGCTAACATGGTTTGTTTGACTTGTAAAGTGGTTGACGATTTCGTTAGCATTTTTGCATTGCTTGGGCGTTGTAACGCATGCGGCTGCCGTGTTGGTTTGGAAACGTCACCAATTTTTAACAAGATAGCGATGGCAACAGAAGGATGTCCGCTTGGTCGCTGGAATTTTTCGGGCTTTGTCGGAGAGTCGGAACGAATATGATAACCATAAATAATTCACAACGGACTGAATCAATGTTACGCATTCGGGTTGTTCAATATATGTACGGAAACTTTGAGTATTTTTCGTGGAGCAAAAAAATCAACCAGCATTATTGTCAGCGGTACGGGTATGATTACGTCGTAGTTAATGAGACACCGCGACAAGACCGGCATATTACGTGGCACAAAATCCCTGTTATTTTCAATCAACTTTGCGACTGTGATTACCTATTGTTTGTAGATGCGGATGCTATTTTTTACAGTCACGAATTGAAAATCGAAGAAGAATTGATTCCGCTAATGGAAGACAAAAATATCCTGATGGCTCAGGACTGTACGTGTGAGCATGAGCGTTGGCACACTGGAATCCCTAATAGCGGCGTAATTTTATTTTGTGTAAAACCGATAGTACGTGCCTTTGTGAAGTATTGGGATATTTCTTCCGACATTGACACATCGACACGTTGGAATTTGCCTCCAGAACAACTGGCTCTGTGGAATGTCGTGCTACCTCGGTTTCCAGACCTCGTCAAAGTCCTCGCCGATTATTATTGTCTTCATGGAAGGTATGGTCAATATATCCGGCATTTTAGTCGTCTTTCAGACGAAGAACGAACCAGATGTATCAAAGATGTTTGTGTTTTGAAAAGTATTACTTGACCAGACCTGCTACGTTTAATAAATTCCATCGTGCCGTAACCAAAACCGTAACCCGTAGATCAAGCAAGAGTGAGATAAAAACGCACAGTACTCTCGTTTGTGCTACGGGTTGTTGTTCATAATTAACTGTTCACTATCCAAACATCGCAAAATTTTTAATGATGTTGGAGGATTGTAATTCGATAAGGTAATAAGGTTTGTCCATCGGTTCCATATTACATTTACGTTTTGTAGCCCTTACGAAAAAACATTGAACGTTTACAATTATGATAACCGCATTTGAGGTACTTTATGTTGAAATTGTCAGTTTGTTGTGTTACTTACAATCGCCCTCATTTACTTGGCGAATTGATAGAATCCTATCAGCGGCAAACGTTTCCTCTTGAATTCCGTGAACTCATCATTTTGGATGATGCGGGGCAGTATGGTGATTTACGTGGCGATGGTTGGCAAGTTGTATCGTTTCCGCGTCGATTCGCTTCACTTGGCGAAAAAAGAAACGCCTGTGTTTCACTCACGTCACCTAATTCAGGTTATATCGTCATTGCAGATGATGACGACATTTACCTTCCCTGGTGGCTCGAATGTCACGCACGAAATTTTGAACAGGGGGCACGTTGGTCATTTGCAAACGCCTCGTATTGGGCGGAAGACAACCGAATAACCGGAACTTGGAATTATCAAAATGACACTTTTTTGATGCACCCCAACCACGCATTTGAAAAAACTTTGTTCTGGGAAATGGGCGGGTACCCGCGACTGGCTGGTTGGGAAGATTGGTCTTTCTTTCAACAACTCCTTTCCAAAGGTTTTGAACATCGCAACTCCTTAAACGAAAACGAAAAGCCCTTTTTGATTTATCGCCGTTTCTCGAACGAGCGTCATATGACGTGTGTTTCCACAGAAACATATCAAAAAGATTTCGCATCGGTATTACCTCACGCCGAATTAAACGTTGGTTGGCATATCGACTATCTAAACCAAATTCACACCTTTGAAGAAGGAAACAAACAATGAAGAAAGTCTTCGTGTTCGGCTATCCGGGCGAAATGGGCGGTGCCAATACTGAATGTTGGCATACTGTCAAACTATGGCGAAATAACGGAATAGAAGTTCATTTTGTTCCGACGTGGGGATACGAACCGATATGGAAAGAAAAACTTGATGCCATTGGTTGCGTAACCCATCTCGTAACACCGGAATCGTTGGAATCAGTACCTGATCTCGCGGGGGCGATTACGGTTGGATTTTGCAACGAAGAATATATCAACAATGCCGCGCGGCTCAGGAATATCGGATGTAAAATTGTTTGGGTTAATTGTATGACATTCCTTTTTGAACATGAAATCAAGTTCTTTGAAGAAAGTGGTCACGCAGACGCAATGATTTATCAGTCTGAATTTCAACGTAATGAAATCGAACCAAGACTCCGGTCTCTTGGTTACGACCCGGCGAGCGGTCACTTAATCCGTGGTGCGTTTGAACATCGTGATTGGCTCTATCATCCTTTACCGCATAAGCAATGCGAGGCATTTGTCATCGGTAGGGCAGCACGTCCTGACCTTGATAAGTGGTCGAGTAATACGTGGAAAATTTACGAAAATGTTCAGTATGCGAACAAAAAGGGATTGATGCTCGGCACAAGTAATCAGGCATTGGAAAAAATGGGTTGCCCGCCCGATTGGATAAGTTGTCTTCGTCCAATGGCAATGAAGGCGGAATTATTTTATTCTTTGCTGCATTGCATGCTTCCAGTCAACGGCGGCGCACGTGAAAACTGGTCGCGTGCCGGACTAGAAGCGTTTGCAACCGGTGTTCCTGTTGTTGCACAGGATGCGTGGGGCTGGCGGGAAATGATTGACCACGGGGAGACTGGGTTTCTGGGAAAGTGCGACGAAGAGTTATCGCACTATACGGCAATGCTCGCTTATGACGAAACTCTACGTATGAGAATAATCGAAAACGCTTACAAAAAACTCATCGAAGTCCACGCCAACTCTGATTTAATTTGGAAAGGTTGGAACGAGGTGTTTCAATCTTTATGTGCCGAACACGATTGAAAATTGTAACGCAATTTTCAGCCGCATACCGTATATCACTCAATTTTATATCCAATCGCTTTCATTATTCCTGCGCTGGTGAATGGTTTTGTTGTGTCGGTTCTTGCGGCTACATTTATTATTATGTTGCCGTAATTTTGTTTTGTTTCTGCGCAGTTTATTTTCAGTTGCCAACCGTTTTCTGTTGGTTCGGCGGCGGTCAATGTTATTCCCGCAGGTTGGTTTTGTAGGGCGAAGCGTACTTTTTGTTCTCCTTTTTCAGGACGGAATTGTTTGTATGTTTTGTCTATCGTTACATTCAACACCGCGTCTCCGTTTTGTTTTAACACTACCTCTTTATCAGTTTTCAATGCGCGAAAAATTGAACTATCGCCGCGGCGCAACGATACGATTAAACTTTCAGACGTTACCAAGTGATGATAGATGAACGCTTGTTCGTAATCTTGCGCAGGCACTACTTGATGGTTTAGCGGCTTATTTTCGACCCAACCCGTTGCCAATAGTTTTATATCCGTCGGCTTATTGTCGAAGCGTCCCGTTGCCGTTATCGTGCTTGTGATTTTGTCAACACCTTGCGGAATCTCGCCGCCATAAATCACAAACGGAGAATTTTTATCCGTTCGCACAACTACCGTCCCGTCAAATCCGTCCTGCCGGGCTACCGTGAACGTAATCGGCTGTGTCGCACCGTAAAAGTTTATCACCGACGGTTCACAATAAATCGCGTAATCAGGGCGCGGCGGTGATACTCGTAACCGGTATGCGTACTCATCGCCGTAGTGCTGCAGCGCGTCGTAGAGCCGCACAACATACTCTCTGTCATCCGGCAACGTGAACATCAAGTACGGGTCGGCGTGGTGCGTTTCCAAACCAATGTTCGGTCCCGTCGAGCCGGCACGGTCATCGTTCTTCGCGATAACTTTACCGTTTGAATCGACAACTTCAATCACAGCGTCGAGCGGTGAACCGAGTTTACGAGCCGTAACGTCTAATACAATCCGTTCACCTTTATTTCCCTTGAACGAATAAGTGTCAACTTCGTCACGCTTCAAAATTCTGCCGTTGATTATTATTGGCAAGTTTTTAAGAGCAACCGGTTCCGACCGTGCTGCAGTGTCACGTTGCGGTTCTAACATTTCCGGCAAATCGGAAACCTCATAACGAATCGGACGTAATAAATTCACGTCGTTCAACTTCGTCAGTTTACGAATCGTTGTATGCGAATTGGTATTGGTATCTAGCGTTGTAACCGCCGATGGCAGGTTATAACCTTTCACGTCTGCCGTCAACGGTTCACCAACACGACCGCCGAGCGGGAACATTGAGTTCACTAACGCAAACTCACCAATCGACAACCGATACACGAAATCGTCACGTCCGCGAAAGAGCGTGTCGCGAACCTCAATCGTGTAAATTCCGTCCTCTGGAACGTCGAACGTGATTAGCGGGTCTGGCTCGAACTTGTACGATGCCGCAGTCGCTAATTGCTTACCGTTCACGCCGTACAATGTTATCATTCCCTGAAACCAGCCCGGTACAGCGTCCGCCAAAAACGGCACCAGTTCGCGGGCTTGCATCGAAATAATAACTTTCCGCCCTTTCGACGCATGAAATGTAAACCGGTCAACATCGCCGCCCTTTATCTGACCGTTGGCAACAACTGGCAATTCTAGCGGCGGTAAACAGTAAAATTTGTCGGCGGTATTACTTGACGAGTTATCACTACTCGCTTGTTTTGCCTGTTCGTCCAGACGGCTGCGTACTAACGCCGCGAGCCGTCGTCCCCAGTTTTGCGGTATCGAACGTTCGAGGAACGCGATAGCGTCCGGCGGAAACTGCACGTCGTTCGGTTCGAGTTCACAAACTTCACGGGTATCGCTAACGAAAAACCGAATCGGCGGCGCAATTCCTTGCGGCGTGTTCAAACGCAACTCGCGTTCGCCAATCGCCGCGTTGTCATCGATTGTCACACGCAACAAAACGCCCTGCGCAAGTGTCTCTTTCGGCTTGCGGTCAGGACGCGGAAAAAAGTATTCATAAATCGCAACCTGCATAGAATCACGAGTCGGCTCGGATAAATCCGCGAGATACGGATAACGTTTCACTAGTTGCTCCGGCGTGATAACCGGTTTGTCTGGTTCGGACGACGGCATATCAGATTTGACGGCGGCGTTTTGATTGCTGTTAGATTTATTGCTGTTGTTGCTGTTACTACTATCATCGTCGGAACCTTGATAACGTTTCCACGCATCGTTCAAAACTTGATTAAGAACCGCGCGATTATCGGCATCGTTCGGATACATCTGACCATAATTTGCGATAACCTCCGCATGAACACCGCCGCCGCTAAACATAACGGAACCGGCGCGGGCAATCTGCCGCCCGCCGACAAGAACATCAAAGGTAGTACCACGCTGACCGCCCGCCGGATAAGCGTAACCGATAAGCGGCTCACGTTGCTGAGCGATAGCGACGCTTGTAAGAATAGTTAGTAACAGTAATAAAGTTGTGAGAGTTCGCATTTTTGATGGTGGGTTGGAGGTGATTGTAAGTGTGATAATTGGTACCATGCACTCGTGATTATCAGGACGGTACGGTATGTTTTGATAAATATACGACTTGCAAATCATATAAATTCAGTAGTTTGTAATTTCCGAAATTGGCATTGCCGGTCGCAAGTTCTTTCCTGTACAATGGTTGAGTTACAACCAACAACCGTTTTTCAGGAGGAAGAACTATGCGTCCGACACGAAATAATTATCGGCAATCGACACACAAAGTCAAGAGCAACTTTGCCATTTGCGTTCAGCAACTTTTTACCGCCGAACTTCACGGCTATAAAATCAACAACAACGTCATCATCAAAGTCCTCGTCGCCGCTCTTTGTTGTTGCGAATCCCTCTTCGCCGTCTGCCGCTCCATTGCTGGCAGTCCCACCGATAAAACCATCGCCGATAATCTCATCAAACTCCTGCCGCCTTACCAAAAACTGCAACAACACATCAACGCAACCCTCGCCGAGCAACTGCCGAAAACGTTTTTCAAGAAAACCCATCGGCTTGCCATTGACCTCGTCTTTGTTCCCTATCACGGTCGATGGGATTGAAAATCAAGTTATTGCTGTTAGACCGCGGTTTTTACGGTGTCAGCGTGATTTCGTATTTGAAGAAAGTGCGCCAACCGTTTCTGATGCCGCTGGTGATTCGCGGCAAAAAGGGAACGAAAAACAACGCGGCAACGGGAACACGAAAGTATGCGGCGATGAAGAAACAGTTTTGGGATTGGTATCGTTTGACGATGCGTAGAAAAGTTGGTGAAGAATGGATTGAGAAACAGACTTAGTTCAATGTTTGTGTGTATTGTAAAAACTTGAACGGACAGCGCACGCAGCATTGCCGTCAGAGTTTTGCGTTTGCGTATAACGGTGTTTCGTTTGGCAAGGCGAAGGATTTTTTTGAAATGTATCGGAGGCGTTTCGGCATTGAATCAAGTTATCGGCAGAGTCATCAAGCGAGGGGTCGGACTTGCACCTTCGGTTATTTTATTTTGCGTTGTCGATACTGATGCGAAATTGCTGGCTGGAGTTTGAGCGGGAGGTCTTGTTGGCGGCTGGAAGGAAGAAACAGATGACGAGTAAGTACGTCAGTTTCAAACAGCTGCTCGGAATCATTCGCCGGACGCTTGAAAATTTTGACTGCAATTTCTGCCCACCAAACTGCTCCCAAACACCGTAATTTAAGGCACTTCAAGGGAAATTACAAACTACTGATAATATGATGCAAGCAAATTTAATTTCCGCCGAAATCAATACCGACAAACTCACC
>JAITST010000182.1 GCA_031287585.1 Planctomycetaceae bacterium
ATTAAGACTTGTTTGGAAATGAAATGTTTAACGGGTTTACTGATAGGACAATCCCTCGCTACCGTTTGGGACTATTGTTCTTGATATGCGTTCATTTCAGAAATCTCAACCCGCTTTACGATGCCTGCTGGCTCGTTGCGGGATTGGTATTGTTTCTCTATTAGATTCTTCCGCCAATTCGCGTGGTTTACGATTCTTCGCAAATTGCTCGCGGACTGATACTTTCAACTGATGGTCGCTCGCTGTCCAGATTACCTGAATTTGCTCGCCAACAAACAAATAACCGTAAAAACGGTCATTACGCAGCAACACTTGTTGGACGGGCTGTACCTCGCCATCTTCTCCGTATTGCCGCATCGTATTTATAACGTTTACGTAAATTTCGTCGATTGCCTCAATTGACATATAGTTACCCTGTATGGTAGAACAACGGTTTAGTTCGTGTAAACCGTCGTTATCGTCAGTAACGTTACAATTGATAAATTTTGACGCAATTTTATTTACGGTTCATTACCCTTGCGGCTTGTACTCTTGTTGTGCTTGTTCTTGTTTTTCAGGGTCGGCTCTTTTTAGCGGCGGTTTTACCAGAACACGCTGGTGGAACGCGGACATATTTGCTGTTCGCTTACTGTTCCTCGCTCGTTCTACCGCGAACTCCATATACTCGCGGCGTTCGTTAACAAGCCAGTTGCCCGTCTCAACATCCGCCTCCGCTTGAGCTAACGTTGCCTTTGCAACTCCCAGCCAACTTAACGCTACCAGTATTTCGTGACAAATCGGGCAACACGTACAACTCGCTCGGGAGCAGTTTCGCGAGTTGTTTACGCAATCTGTTCCGGCTTCGCGGCACGGCGAGTTGCAACACGCTTGGACACTGTGCGGGCAACATATCAGTTTTGCGCCGGGCTGGAATCCGTTCGCAATCATTATCTCGTCGCAGTATTTTTGCCACTCGTCAACTTTCGCTTTTGCGAGTTCTAGTTCCTGCCGGACAATTTCTATGTCATCAAGAGCCGCGGCGTAAGCGTCGCGGGAGCGTTTGGCATCAAGTTGTTCCCAGACGGCACGGTTTATCGCGGCAACGTATTCGTGCGACATATACGCGGCGGGTTTGTAGAACCGATAGTTTTGCGACGCGTCAGAATAACCAAACGTGTACGCCCACGCTTGTCTGCCGGACGTGCCGGGGTATTCTTCGTGCGGGAGAAGCAACCGCCGTTTCGGTTCTTCTTTACCGTAAACGTATTGGAGCGGATAACCGTATAGGTCAAGATGTTCGTCACATGGTTTGCCGCAGGTGTGTTTGTCGTCGGCACCTAACGCGCCGCCATTTATGTCGACGGCGGTATTCATAGTTGACGGTATATCACACGGACCAGCCATACCACTATGAGCGATACAACCTTTATTCGCGAGGCAACCAGCACACTTACCGCACGCGAACTTTTGTGCAGATTGTCTGGCGGTAGCGGTGATAGAGTTGGTGGTGACGTTACGGTCGAACGCCGGAACTGTATAAATCGACGGTGCGGGCGGGTCGTGCGGCGCGACTTCTGACCTGCGCATAACAGCGTTTGTATGCGTGTTGTGAGTTGGAACCGGATACCTGCGGTAAGCGGTGCCGTCAGGTAGCGGTGACGAAAATTGATATTGCGAGAAAACATTTCCGCAGGTAAATAACGAGCAAACAACAATAATCAAAAAGCCAATTAAACGATTTTTCATAATAAACCTCACGATACTAATGACCCATAAAACTGATAAGTAATCAGAAAAGTCAGACTACTGTTGTCATTATTGGTTACTGATTCAAAACAGAGGCAGAAAAAAAATACATTAGGCGGAAAGTGCAGTAATAATTCTCTGATTATTTCGTTTTTGTGGTATTTTATTTTTCTGACAGTTTGAAGTTTCCACCCGTCTGCTAAATCCAACGGCGATACATTGCAACAATCGTATTGCCGACAGTTTCAACCAACGGGCGGATGCGGGAAAATAAAAAACAACACAGATGAATTTTTCGTTTTCACTTTCTTCCAAACAAAAACTTCCACAAAGCACCGCCGACAATGATGATAATAAACCACCCCTTTTTTAAGAACAGGACAAGAAACGCAAGCAACCCGAATTTCTTTGCCGCAATCAATGCGCCGCCGCCTAAAATCAAGCCCGTAAGTCCGTATTCTGCGGTGTCATCTGTACTCGGATTGTAGTCAGCATAAGTTCTGCCGGGCAAAAATTTTGTCGCGGCGAGAATATCTTCCGCGTAACGTTTATCCGCCTGTAACGTTTCCGGCTCTGTTACAAGATTGAGAACAAACAAGCCCGTCCTTCCTAAAACGCGGGTATTATAGTTGACGACAAAACTGTCCGACTCGCCGATGTTCCTGGCATTGACAGCCCAAATGAGCCGATGATTCACCTTGTCGTATCGCGGTTTTTCTGCCCAACCTTGAACTTCCAGTGTATCGTGTCCTTGTTCACGGCGTTTCTTGTTACCTTCTTCGGTGTTTCTTTTTAAACTGGTAAGTATCGCGTCTGCATTAGAAATTTGACTGGAATCATTATCTTTGATATGACCAGTCGGGATATAATCTATTATGATAAACGCTTGAGAGTCTTCGTCATCAGGAACCACCAGCCCGATAAAATTTTCGTCTGTAAAGTTACCCATAGCATTCATTAAAGGAGCGGCTTGCGTTGCGGGAATAAAAATATAGCCAGCCGGTAAAGACAATTCACCTTCGGTACCAAGCGGAATGGTAGCCGGTCCTGCTTGCCCAAGTTTTTCAAAATCCGTCTTATGTTTTTCTACGGGTTCAGTAGGTAATTGGGGAGCGGTTTGTGCGTCAGTGTTATGTCTTCTCGATGGCGGAATAGTTGGAGTAGGTGGAGGAGTAGGAAACCTGCTTTCAGGTCTCCTTATGGGCGATTCTGTGGAACCATCAGGACTTCCGGGTGTAGAGGGGAAAGTTGGACGCGACGTTCTACTTTTTTCACCTTCCTCACGAGCCGCTTGCGCATCAAAACGGGGTCTTGCTTGTGTTGGCTGGTCAGGCAACCTGGGAACATTTTTGAGGGGACTAGTACCCTGCGCGTCAGCGTTAGGTTTGTTTACGGGTGTAGTAGGCGGCTTGGGAGTGGTGCTGGATGGTTTAACTTTACCTGCGTTTTCAAAAGCCGCCCGAATTTCATCGTCAACGGTTTGAGCAAATAACACGGGTGCAGCAACAATAAAAATAACCGCAGCGGAAAGGAAACGGCGGGAATGTTTGCGAATTGTAGTCATTGTAATCTGGTTTGTTGAAGGTGAACTGAAAGGAAAATGCCTGCGAAGGCAAAAAAATATTGTCCACGAAAAGCGTGCCAATCGGTACTGCGGTTGGCACACAAAATTCGTCTAAAATGATTACGAAACGATTATATCAATATGCTTTTCCAATGTTGTTAAAAGCCAGTGAAGTGAAATATCAACTGAACAGACGGCATTATATTGTGGTACGACAGATTTTTCAAGATACCCGAAAAGGGTGGTATAAAAATAAATGGGAAATTTTACTTTCGATTAAATGCAATAATTAACCGCGAAGACACGATGGCACGAAGGGAGAAAAAGAATTATAGATTTTAGTCACCGTAAAACAATAAAACGCTCTTTACATTGCAATAGACGGCGGAGTTTTCTGCCTATCGTTATACAGGTAACGTTTGAAAATTGCGTTACTCACATTACCACTTAATAGATGCTGACAAAGAATCCTTACCACGTAAGGGGGTAAATATGCCAGTGTTTATTAACATAGCCCCTTACGAGGTAAGGATTTGCGTTGTTTCTTGACAACAAGTGTCACCCGATACGTTTGATGTTCCATAATCAACATTTGGGGTTACGATTCCGTAGTATTGAGAATGTCCCCTGTCTGTGTTATACTAAGCCGTGAACTTAATTGGTAGTTCAAATAAGTCTTTTCAACATTTACCTTTTTGCGTGGAGAACATTTATTATGAAAAAACTATTGTTTCGAGTTGTCTTTTGCGTTTTTAGTTTGACGGCTTTGTTTGTTTCGCAACTTTTTGCCGCGGAATATCGTACATGGACTGACGTTACCGGTGAACACGAAGTTGAAGCGATGTTGCTTGACAGTGATGGGAAGGAGGTCAAACTTAAAAGGAAGGATAACGGTAAGATTGTTACTATGTCACTCAACAAGTTGAGTTTGGCTGACCGTGCTGAAGTGAAACGTACTCTTGGCAGTTCGTCAGATGATTCTGACGACGATAACAAACACGGTAAAGTGTCGGCATCGTCTGGTATGAAGCCGGGCTTGGTGAAGTTTAGCAAGATTCGCGAATTGCGTACCAAAAACGCTGGCACAACATGGTCTGTCGAACCAGACCCCGCGAAGGTTGCGAAACTTGATTACGTACCAGATGAACTAGCATTCCAGTTGAAGAAACAGGAGTATAATGTTCATAAAACCGGTGAGAATTTTTTCTTCTGCGATGATATTCCTGACCGTGTGCTCGGTGTTACTCATCTTTCGCAAAATTCTAAACGGCAAACGGTTGTCTTTGTCGGTGACTTGAAAAAATCGTCCGTCAAGTCTAATATCCTGCCTGTTGACCTTGAACCATTTGGTCTCACGCCTAACGGTAAACTTGCGTTGTTCCGCCAGAAAATCGACGGAGAACGCCTTAGTTCAAGCGAGCAGGTACTTGTGATTTCGGATGTAGAAGATACGAAGTTTCGCTGCTTGCAGGTAATAGAACCATTCACGAAAATGGGAAAGGAAAGTAGAACCGATATTCGTTGGGCGGCGTGGGCGGATAACAATAACATTATTGCGATGGCTGCGTCCAACGATAATGTAGTGCTTTTTAATATGGATGATTTGACGGCGGTTTGGAGTTACCCGTTGTTGGGAACCGAACGTCCTGAGTTTTCACCCGGTCGCAAGTACGTCGTCTTGCCGAGTAAAGATGGACTATTTTTAGTGGAAACGTTGACCGGTAATGTTATTGGAAAATTTAAATTCCCCACTGAAACCAATAGGTTTTTGTCGATGACGTTT
>JAITST010000197.1 GCA_031287585.1 Planctomycetaceae bacterium
TATCTTGGCGTAACGAACGCCGGATGTTTGTTGACCAGACGTTTGATGCGTGTTCGATTCAGTTTTATTTGTTACATTAGCATGTTGGTATATGTAATGTCCCCAAAGAAAAACCGGCAACAAAAAACAAGCCGTTAATATGGTATAAAAAAATAAATTGTAAAAAATTTGTTTTGACATATAGATATCCATTCTTTTTATGAAATCAAAAATTTAGTTGGTGGATTTACAGTTTGGATACCACTAACTTTACAAAATTGTCATTGGTTTACCCAAGCCGTGAAATTTTAATCGTTAATTTTTTTGTCTAAAATCGCTCCCTAATTCGTGCCAAAATCTGAAAGTTTAAGTGCCTTTCAAAAATATTGGACAAGGACACCGTGACATTATCTCAAACCACAAAATAATGTACTGGAAATGTTTTTACTTCTTTCCTATACGAATCAATAAATTCACGGATTGTTTCAATAACAACTTCTGTCTTTACTACAAATTCATAGACTTCACCTTTGTGTTGCTGAATAACAAAACGCTTAAATCCTTGTTGTTGATCAATCATCAATATTATAACATCATCAAGCGACCGTTCCCCAATCGCTACAATACAAGTAGATTGATAAAGTTCTAATCCCTCACAAAAATCATCACGAGGCATCGATTGAACAGAATCAATCGCATCGTCAAGATTGTAATGACAATCTTCCAAGTCCACAATTGATTTTGTTCTGAATATCTTTACTAAATCTTTCGCCGATATATGGGAATACCGTTCGGTTGGGATATGAATTTGTCGTTTAATCATATCCTCCATCCAATAAATACAGTCCTTAAAATTGACCCATCTCCCGGCATCTCCAACGACATAATTGTTAATATGTATCAATAACTGCCCATGTATCCACTCTTTGTTATCATCCTTATTGACTTCTACATCTTTGATGATGTAGTCAATAGCAAATACTTCAGGATTACCAATAATCATCGCAACCTTTCTTTGTGTATTGGGTGTAATTTTATAAAAGGAAATATAGATGGCTTATCAACTACAAATACTTTTTCCAACTACGTCTTTCAATCCCCATTCGCATCAAAGCATATTTGGTAAGGTTTCTAGTTCCATCCCCTAATCCAGAAATCCCGTTAAAATGTGCCTCCCCATTAGAACCACTAAAACGGTATATTTGATGTTGATCGTTCGCTCCAAACCATGCAGTCGGATTATCAGGATCATTAGGAACTGCTCTTTGAAATACAATATCAGCGTCTGACGGAATAGGGGTTTTGTTGGGATCACCATAGTTGGAACCTTCGCTCGAATGGTTCCCTTTTACATATTTTGGCTTTGGTCCTTCATACCTGCGGAGCTTTCCATTTTCATTAAACCAACGTTTATCACACACATTGTGTACCAATAATCCACTATCAGTAATCCGATACACATGCTCATTAAGCACCTCAAGATTATGAACCCGTTCAGGTCCCGGACGTGGTAAAATCTGAATCACCTTTGCCGTTTGACCATTGTACAATTGCAATTCTTCGTTGGGCAAGAGTTTTCCTGCTTCGACGAATTCTTGCCGCGTTACCGACCAAAACGGGTGATTATCTGTCGTTCCTATTGGTTTCGATAAACCTTCGACGTAAAGGCCGATTGTATTTGCCGCTTCATGATGGAATGTTCCAGTAATGACATTGCCTTTGCCGGGTTTGATTGGTGGGCAAGGTTCGATATTCAAAACCTTTGCTTGTCCCTGCGCACCCATTTCCGGCAAATCAAGATATATCGTTGCGCCGATATCGGCATGAGATTCTTCCAGCCAAGTCAACGGACGTAACAACGTAATGTCTAGCCGTTTACCGTCAGACTTTTGCATTTCCAATGTCAACTTGCGCCACGTTGCTGGTTCAGGGTCAGGAAAGAATGACTGCCGATCTTCGTCTGATAGTTCAGGGTTCTTGCCAATTGTTCGTTCGCCTACTTGAACATCTTGTATTTTAGCGTAACGAACATTTGATTTTTGTTGCCCGGACGTTTGACGTTTAGGCGATTCAGTTTTATTTGTTACATTAGCATGTTGGTATATGTAATGCCCCCAAAGAAAAACCGGTAGCAAAAAGCATACGGCTAATACCGTATAATAAAATAAATTGTAAAAAAATTGTTTTGACATATAGGTACCCATATCTTTTTATTAAATCCAAAATCATACTCTTGGTTTTTGAATGATTGTACTGTTTTCGTGCTTTACAGATGATGTCGGTTGTCAATTTTTGTTTCGATTAATCGAAAATTGTTTTCGTATTTGTATCCTACTCGGTGTTTTCAAAACTCATGGGCAATGACACCGTATAGCGATTCACGATGCTGTTTATTGACAATCTCCTTACCACAATCACCAACAATTTGCAAATCTAACTTACAACAAAAACTGTATTTTGAATATGATATTATTGTTTGTATATCAAGAATACGAGTATTGATTGTTCTGTTATGATGATGCTTGGCATTGTCGAAAAATACCCCCCAACAACAAGGAAAAATATCAACACAATATTCTATAATATCTCTTTTTCTCTTATTCTTAACTATGGTACCTTGCCAAATTGCACCACGTACTAAATTAGGTTCGAGTAAAGGGTTGTAGTCTGGTTTAGCCGCTGTCATCGAACCAACGTAGATGCCGTTAGCTTGCTTGTCAACAATTTTCACAAAAACTTTATCTCCGATGTGAACATAATTTTTACAGCTGACATAATGTAGTTCCCAAAAAACATCTGTTTTGTGTAAGAAAATATCTTTTGATTCATACTCAAGTATAAAGTGTTCATAATCACACACTTTAACATTGCCATATACACATTTACCAATGAAAGGGTCATTTGGATCTAAGGCATTTTTCAACTCTTTCTGTTCCAATACTTCCATCCGATCATACAATATACGAGTAAATACTGGATAAGGGATTCTATTAACCGGTGAACTATCTAACTGACACGCAAGATAATTTTCGTCAAACAAACCAATCACGGCATACTCTTTTTCTAATGTAATATAAAAACCATTACTTATCTCTTCTCGCCACTCAAGAAAAAGCGGAATACCAAGTTGGATATATTGAATCACCCGCAGCAGTCGTCTGCAACCAAATGACGATGTAACATCTAACACCAAAAATTGTTCCAATAAATCATAAGAATCAATATTAGTGTCGCTATTGTAGTTTGGGATATGCGCTTGTGAGTTCATTTTGTTTGTTAATGGTAAAAATAATTGTCATGCCAGTCACCGAGTCTGTACCCTCGTATTTATTGTTTCCGATAGTACGTTTTAATGGATCATTGGTTGCTCCTTTTATTGCTTTAAAAACATCGTCCCTTGACCAGTGATCTGGAAACATTGTAGATACATTTCCCTTTTGTACCCATTGACGTGTTTGATGATCGTATATCTCAATACTTGCGTTGTAAACGCCAGTAGCATTTTGCGTGCCTTGTATTTTTGTGACCTTCGCATAATTAAGATTAACAGACGTTCCAATGTGATGTAATCCTGTCGCTTTTCCTGCACGGTTTATTTCGCCATTAAAAATATGATTCAAGAACCTTAGAGATGTCGAACAAGCATTATGAACGAGTGCGCCTTCATTCGTAATTCTGTACACATGCTCATTCAATACTTCAAGATTATGCACCCGTTCCGGTCCCGGACGAGGTAGAATCTGTATGACCTTTGCCATCTGACCATTGTATAATTGTAATTCTTCGTTGGGTAGGAGTTTTCCCGCTTCGACAAATTCTTGTTTTGTTACCGACCAGAACGGATGATTATCTGTCGTTCCGATTGGTTTCAATAAACCTTCAACGTAAAGGTCAATCGTGTTTGCGGCTTCGTGATGGAATGTGCCGGTTACTACGTTTCCTTTGCCAGGTTTAATTGGCGGACAAGGTTCGATATTCAAAATCTTTGCCTGTCCTTGCGCACCCATTTCTGGTAGGTCGAGACAGATTGTTGCTCCGACTTCTGCTTTTGATTCTTCAATCCAACTTAACGGGCGCAAAAGTGTAACATCAAGCCGTTTACCATCAGACTTTTGCATTTCCAATGTCAACTTGCGCCACGTCGCCGGTTCGGGGTCAGGAAAGAAAGACTGTCTGTCTTCGCCTGTCAATTCAGGATTCTTGCCTATTGCTCGTTCCCCTACCTGAACGTCTTGTATCTTGGCGTAACGAACACCGGGTGTTTTTTGACCGGACGTTTGACGTGTGTTCGACTCAGTTTTATTTGTGACGTTAGCATGTTGGTATATGTAATGCCCCCAGAGAAAAACTGGTAGCAAACAGCATACGGTTAATACCGTATAATAAAATAAATTGTAAAAAAATTGTTTTGACATACAGGTCTCCTTCGCTGGTTTTGAGGATTGATTGTACACGAACAAACAGCGTTCAGAAGATTATTGTAGCAGGTATGTTTTGTTTTTCAAGCATTTTTATAAAATTTTTTAGTGGGGGGATTTCCAGAATTATTTTGTTTGATATAATTATATGCGTTGAGTTTGGGAAGAGTTTTCTCTCTCCCGACTTTTACACTTCGTCTCCTCTCCATTCGGTGACGTTTGGTTTTGGAAGTTTGTATCGTAGTTCGGTGAACTGCAACGGGGATGCCCGCTGGGTAAGCATCATAAGGAGTAGCAAGACATAGTTTTTTGTTGTCGCTTTCTTGGAAAGCCAAAGAGCCGTCTTGCAGTCTGTCCCGTTTCTTAATCTAATCCTTTCGGATTTCGATTGAACGTCGTGTTGGCGGTTCTGTTTTATGCGCCCGTTTTGGAAACTCGTTGTTTCCTGCGCTTTCGTTTTCACAAACTACGTATTATGGAGAGTTTTTATGTCACGTCAATTTTCTTTTGGAACGGTTTTTCGGATGACCGAGAAACCGCTACTTTGTTCGTTTTTTGAATCGTTCGGTGCTGATGTCAACCAAGTCCCCTGGGACAAGTTGAAACGTAACGATGTTGATGTATTGTTGAAGTTGTTTGATGAGTTGCCGCCGGATAAACGTAATCAGGCGGAAGTTGTTTTGCGTAATGTCCACGCCCTTTCGTGCGAACAGGGCGTGCAGGCACTCGGTGAGGCGGCAGATGAACTTCACGCCGATGAATCGTGGGCAGATGTATATTTGTCCGAGAAGAACCTCTACACCAAAGCGATGTCGGCGTGGCTTTCACACCGTGAAATCTTTGACCACGCTGTCCGCTTCTACGAGATGGATTCGCTCTCGTGGTGGCGGAAGCGGGTTGACCTGCCGAAAATCATACCGGTCTTTGACGAGACCGTCAAAGAGAATCTGGAAGATGAACTCGAACAATTCTTCCGCACAAAACAAGGACGCGGCTTTGTCTGCACGGCGGAGATATTCGCACGTTCAAACGGAACGTATTATTTTTACGCCTACCCGGACGATTACGTTGAGGACGCTCTCGTTCACAACGAAACCGGCGATCTCGTTCCGCAAGCCATTCGCAAGACCTTTGAACTGGTCTTTGCCTACGACAGCGTCGAGGGAACGTGCGGTCTTGCGATAAAAGCCGTTAAGACGGTAAAGATTGCCCTTGAAAAAATCTTTTTACGTAATCTCCTGAACATTCAACCGCCGGACACAGAGAAAAATCCTTTTGACTTATCCGTGTTACTTGCCCCGGACTTTGTGCCTGCAACATTGCCGGAAGACGGTATTGATGTCTTCTTAACGGAAATCAAGTATTCGTTTGAAGACGACAGTTCCATCGAACATTCCGTTAAAGGTTCACGTTCAGTTCTTGCCGACACATTGGTACTCATCGAAAACCTTAAACGGCAAGACACTCGGATTGCCGTGAAAAAAGCCCGTTTCCGATTTGTGTTTCATCCGGCAACCGATAAAGCGAAAACAATGACGTTCCATATCACATCGACCGGCAGTTGCGATATGAAAAAACAATTACCGGAACACATTGCCAAAGCACACTTTTATCTCAAGCAATGGAGAATCGAAAATGCTATTCATCGACCTGCCGCTGCCGCAACAGACCTTAATCACGTT
>JAITST010000212.1 GCA_031287585.1 Planctomycetaceae bacterium
TCCGCTCCGATGTCGAGAATATCGGCACCGTCTACAGCCAGTTTCATTGCGTAATCAACCGCTGCGGAGACATCCAGCCTGCCGTTACGGTAGAACTGACCGCCGTCGCTGAAACTGTCCGGCGTGACATTCACAATGCCCATAAAAATGGGCTGGTCAAGCAAAATGCAGCGAGTGCGTAATTGCCAAACGAGGCGGGAGGTGTTAGACATACAGTCACTTTCGTAAAAGTTACTTTATTTTTCCTTCCTCTGCGTCGAGTTCCTTTTGCAACTTGTCCGGCAAGACAACGCCGCTCATTCGCTTGCTTTTGTAGTTCCACGTTGATTTAATTTGAGACAGCGTCAAGCCCTCTGAACCACGAAAATAACATTGCGATATAACCGCATTAGTAAAATTTGCATCTTTCAGGAGTGTTTTCTCCAAGCCGTCTAAATGAGCGAAAAAACAGCCCGTCAAGTTAATATTAGAAAAGTCAGCATTCGATAAATCACAACCGCAAAAGGCGATGTTAACAACTGCCCCTTCCTTGTAATTTTTTGTCGAGCACACTTGTTTTGCTGTTGCCTTGAAAAGTTTTGTCATACGCAAATCGGCATTCTCAAAATTACAATACTTCAGCGGAAACTTAAAATTTACATTCCATAATTTACAGTCAGAAAAATCTATTTTAATATTTTCATAATCCAATTCTCCGTTTTTTTTGTTATAAACGTTTAATACGGTACCGCTTAAATCCTTTTGTTTGAAACTTGCCGTTTGTTCTATGTTCTTTTGCGAAATAAGACCAAAATCATTCTCTCCAATATTGAGAACACCATCAGCACACAGCGTTCCCCCACGACCAAAATCAAATTTAGGACGGCAATGAATAACGGTATCCGTAAAATCGCAGTCATCATAAAACATTGCTTCGCTTGCACTGAATCCTTCCTCAAACACTGCCCCTCTAAAAGAACAGTGCTTAAACGCTACGTTGTCCGCAAGAACTCTGATAAAACAACTTTTATTAAAATTTACGTCGAGCAGGTCTATAAGGTCTAGCGAATCATCCCCAGGATTAAGACAGATAACGATTTGTCTCAATTCAAGTTGTGAAAAATCTGCCCCATTTTTTAGAACTACGGTTTTCTTTGTGTCTTCCGACATACGGCTTCGGGCGAATACTTCCAACGTCACTTCGGCAACAAGTGTGGAGTCGGCAAAAATAAAAAACAACAATGTAAACAAAAATAGATTTTTCATAACAACAGGATTTATAAAGGGTTGAATACAAACAGGTTATTTTTTTACTAAAGAGATAACTTGTAAGACAACGCCGCTTCCCCAATGGGATTGAAGAAACACGTGTTTATCTGTCCCTTTAGCAGTGATAAGACCGTCACGTATGGTATCGTAAACATTCGTTCCGGCATTGAGAACTTTGCTTTCTACAGAATACTGGTCATTAGTATTTGGAACCTTTGTAACCTCAATAACGATAGTATTAGCGTTACCCGGATTTTGTTGCTGACGAAAATAAGCTTCACTCAGCATTTCTCTGGATTCATCCGAAGGCATTACCTGCCTTCCATTGTATAAATAACCAGAAACTGCATTACATACATACATCCATGTAAATGTCTTACCGTGTCCAGCCCATGGTTTGTCGTTGATTCTTCCCGCAACGACATCACTGTTCACTATGTTGAGCCCATCTCCCAATCCTCGCATATCAAATATCTGTATCTCTTCTCCAAAAAACTTAACACCGCTATTTCCAAAGAAATCCAGTTGTTGTCTATCTTCGGAGGAGTATTTTTCGTCTCCTGTTGCCGAATTATGACCACTTATTCCTTTGTCCGGTCGAACATAACCAAGAGGATACCCATCAGTATTTACTCTGTCATAGGAGTATTTTAACGTGAGAGTGAAACCGTTTTCATAAGTATCAAGTGAGATACAATCCCCGCGCGGATTCAAAAACGAATAGGGAATTCCCTGCTTATTATCATAGTCAGACCCCAGCCACCCCGAACCTTCCGTCATTGGTCCGATTGTTTGAGATGTTGAAGGAACCGGTGTTGCAAACAATGTCTGGGCATTTTGTAAACTAATTTTCCATCCGCTTGGCACAATCCAATCGTATTTTCCGGTGGTAGTATTGACCGGTGCTTCTTGCACGTAGAGTTTAATTTCGTCATAAACTTCTGGGTCACCGCCTGCCGCATTTTTGCTTACAGACAACCCTACCGTTACAACTTGCGGAGCGTTTCCGGGTGAACTAACTGCCTTTGCCCATTGCCCATCTGTGAATTTGTCGCCGTCAATTTTCGATAAACTTACACCATCATTGCCTTCTATCGGCTTCCAAATTTCAAAAAGCGAATTTTGAGCATCTTTATTATAGAGTTCCACTGTGTTTCCGCCGAAGTCAAACTTATAATAGGTTTGCGAAAGTTCATTCCTTGCGAAAACAAGCGTCCTAACAGGAACTCTTGTATAATCCGGCGGCGGATTCGTCCCTGCCAACTTATTGGCATCGAAATAGGTCAACGGTTTACTCGTTTGACTTATGTACTCCGAATATGCCTGAACTGCATTTTTCGTCGGATTACCAATGTATCCGTTATTATTACTATCCGCAGCAAGCGCAACTCTTAACTTCAGCGCACTGGCGAATACGGCAACTTGCGAAATAGTGCCTTTGAATAGGCGTTCTAGCCCCGGCGTGTCAATATCGTGTGCACCAACGAAATACGTTCCGCCAAAAGGTTGCGGATTATAGGCGGGGAGATTGTTTGATGTCCGTTCATAACTCTCATTATCTACGCTCGTATAGAGTTGCCAAGGAGATGCCGTGTCATCAGGGTCGAAAATCCCGTAAACTTGAATCCATTTTGTTCCGTTCAAAACGTTAGCGGGAACAAGTTTTTGAACATAGTAATTGGTTGCGCCGTCCCACGTGCCGAATTGGAGGTAAAAACCGGCAGGGTCATTTCCGTATGCTTTTACATACCGCAAACGCAGATAGACCTCTTTCCCGCCGGGTTGGTCATTGTGGGTATAAACATAATGGTACCCTTCTGTTTCGCTGGAAATGTTGGTGAGTTTGAATAGGGCATAAACAGTAAACGCTCCGCTCAAGTTTATATCTTTGATAGCAGAAAGCGGATTGATTTCGACGCTGTCCGTCGTCCCATTAAACACCATTTGCTCCGGCGGAAGATTGACCGCAGCAGCACTGGCGGCAGGTTTGAAAGTGTTCCCTGTAATTGTAACAGCGTCAACAGTGTAGGTCGGAGCAGCCATAAAAATTCTCCCATCGTTTATGCTTAATTGAAACAAAACAATCACCCTAAACGTCCAACGTTGTAATCCATCTTTGATTATTTGTCAACAGGGGGTAAAAAAGAGCGAGATTCACAATCGGCATAAAGAGGAGACGTTCTTGATTTTTTTTCTCCACCGTGTAAAATAGGCAAGTAGAAGATATTACTTACTACCCACCCTCAAATATGCACGACATTGGAGAAGGAACGATTCGGCGGATTGATTGGCAAGAACTGATGCCGGTCGTCTTGCTCTTACGCATTTTAACAACAACGCTCGGCTTGCGGCTGTTGTTCGTTTCGCTCATCGGAACTTTTCTTTTCCTCTCCCTTTGTTCGTCGATGCCTTATCAATTCGGACGAATCATCGACGCTCCGGTAGTTTGCCCTTTTCCCTTGCCTTCAACAACGTTAACGCTGCTTGACCGCAGCGTTGGCTTGCCGCTGCATTGTTTTTACAACTGTATCGAACCGTTTTGGATTGATGATGTTCCTTTTAGTCAAGCGGCAATCTGGTTTTTCGGAAATGCTGTCATTGGGTTTTTCGTCATCGGTATTTTAAGCCGAAGGGCGGCGGTGCGTTTGACGATTGACGAATCCGAATCGCTTCCGACGATTTTTCGCTTCTTTTGGAAACGCGGCATCGGCTTCATCAGTTCCGTTTTGATTCTCTGCATCGGAATCTTATGCTGTCTTTTGCCGGTTAAAATTGCTGCTTGGTTGGCGGGTGTTTCGTTCCTTCAAACTACTGTCGGCGTTCTTTTGCCGATTCCGATGTTCTTTGCGTTCTTTGCGTCGATTTTGCTCATCGGTCTCGTTCTCGGTTTTCCGCTG
>JAITST010000214.1 GCA_031287585.1 Planctomycetaceae bacterium
AGTACGCAGCCGGTCGCGGGCGTATGGATTTGTTTATTGAATACGCGAATAAGAAGTATATCGTCGAAGTAAAACTCGTTCACGATTACGACACGATTAATTCCGTGCAAGAAGAAGGAACTGAGCAGATTCTTTCATATCGTGACAAGTTTGACAAGAGCATGCCATGTTATTTAGTGATTTTCGACCGGCGGAGCGAAGATAAAAAATTGCCTTGGGAAGAACGGATTACCTGGAATGTTGAAGGTGAAGTAACGCTAGTAGGATGCTGAACATAATTTTTCAGATGTCCTTTACCAAGGGTTTTGAAACGCACTTAAACCATCAGATTTTGATGCCAATTCGGGAGCCGTTTTTACTTAAATGGTATAAAAAATGTCGCCTCGTCAAAATTAGTTGACCATTTTAGTGCGATTTGTCGTAAAATGCTTTATACAAAATTTTTATCGAGCAATGTTGTTGCATTTTTTTGTGTTCAAATGTTAGTTCGGTACGAAGGTTCGTTCGATAAGGTGAAATATAACTGAAACACTTTCCACCCCTTTCCCCGCCGTTGGGAGATTGAGCGGATGGCGGAACATTTCACAATAAAATGATTTTTTTACCCACTAATTTTGGTGAGGAGCCAAATAATATGGCAAAACGCGAAGAGGACGAATTTGAACGTAGGCGTGATGAAGTCAATGAAAATGATGTTGATGACGTACTCGATAAAGAACCGCAAATTTTGCGTAAGGTAAGTGGTCCGCTTGAGAAATTTGTTGGCGATATATTTACGTTGTTCTCGTTACTCAAAGATTATAAGAACGGTACTTATCGTGATGTCCCTTGGACTGCCATTGCCGGTATTGTCGCGTCGCTGCTCTATATTTTTAGCCCAATCGATTTGATACCGGACGCGATACCGCTTATTGGTTTAGTTGACGATGCTACGGTACTTGGAATTTGTCTAAAATCAATAAGTAGTATTTTGGTTAAGTATCAAGCATACAAAACTCTGGCAAACGGTGTTAAAGCACTTACTGATAAAGTTTTCGATGTTTGTATGGATAATCTGTTACGGCAAATTGAAGACTGGTTTAACTTGCGAATCAAAGACTGGCGTAATAGTTTCAAATATACGTTGTGGCTGGACGCGGCGTTTATTGTGATTGCAAATTTATCGCTGTTTATTCCGCATATTTACGGCATACTTTTATTGTGGTGCGCGATGGTTGTAAGGATGTCTTGGTCTGGACTTTGTTGTTATCAATGCGCACGTGATTTTTATCCTAACCGTGTTATTGTATTCCGTTTTTTGCGAGGTTTTCTCCGTGAGATTTGGTATTCACGTTCACTTTCTTACGCGATAAAACAAACTGTTCATCACGCGTTTTGCAGCGTCTATTACGAACGTACTCCTGTTGCGATACAAAAATTTCACAGTGTAACATCGTTCATTGAAGCAACGCCGTCTGTCGGCGAGATGGCGGAGAGAGCAGCGGAACAAAGTTGTCCGTTATTACGAAAATATGCGAGGATTATGTTAATGTTGGGACTATTTTCTGTTGTGTTTTATGGAATAGCGATAGTTGCTATTCGTATGTACGTTGTGTATTATTATGCTGACGAAATGAGTATGACGCAATTTCTTTTATATCCACTTACATTGCTACTCAAATAGAGTAACCGTTCACGGTATTTCCCTCCGTGAACGGTTGACATTTCCTTTTACTTTTGGAAAACTCTCTGGTTATAAATTGCTAGCGCGTGTAACGCAACTGAGACCGCTTCTGTTTGGTAATCTGTCATTGTTACCGCGTTTGCGGTTTGCGGAACTTGTGACACCTTTGTCGCCAATGCCTGAATTGCTCTCGTTATGTTCGGATTCGTTAATTCGTTTTCTGGTAACGACAACACCATAAAACGCAAGATGTGTCCCGATGCGTATAGTGTTGCGTAATGGTCTGAATCGACACCCCTTTTAACGAAAAATTCTGAATGCCACAAGCCCTGTTCGTTTTGTATTGAGAGAACAAAATCGTGGTACGTTACCACCTGGTCCCTAGCCAATTTCATTGTTGGCGTGAAACGTGCTCCTTCGTTGTTGTACAGTTCCACCGCCGTTGCCAACCCTAACAGCCAGTCTGTTGCTTCCGACGTTGACTGGTCAACTGGTCGATTTAGTTCCGACGCTACCAGCCGTTCTATCGACCACGATTCGCCTGTGTCACTCTTCCACTGGTCACGGCTTTCCGTATAGAACGACAGCCCTACCAACGTCAACGCGTGATTGTAACCGTTACGGCATAACGCCCGTTCTGACGCAACTAAATCCGCAATCGAATACGACTTGCCGCCAACGCGAATTTCGTAATTATCACGTATATTCGACATCGCCAACAACGCGAGAAATTGCGAGGGCTTATTCTGATAGCCGTGTCCGATGCGTGCGTAAATCCGTTTTCCATCAGTTTTCAACAGTTGCTTGCCGCCGCAATTGTAGTTCCACGCGAGCGAACCGATACTGTAAATGTAACTTCCCTTCTGCGTCTCGCCGCGTTTCGGAACTTCTGTCGATGGCTGGAATACCATCGCGTCAACGCCATACGCTTGAGCCATTACCATCACGTCACACGGCGAGTTACTCGCGAGCGTGATGCCGCGTTTCGCGTTCTGCGCGAGTACGTTTGTGACTTGGTCTTTGAGCGAGACCAAGTAATCGTTAAGCGGTGTACTAGCCATAGACATCGTATTGCTCTTTGCCGCAACTGTTGTACCGTTGTTCGCTGACGCGGCACGTTGAGTAGTCGGAGCGGCGGGAACAGATGATGTTTGCACATCGGTACGAGCCAACGAATACTGTACGAGTTCAACGTTTTCCGCACGCTTACCAGCAACGTCTCGCAGACGGGGAGCAGTAACTGAAACAACGTTACTCTTCGGTAATTCTTTATTAACGTTACCGACAACACCGCCAGCAATGTTATCACGCGAGTTGTTCGCCGGAGCGTCGGGAGTAATTTCGCCGAAGTCGGCTTCACGGTTCAATGAGTGTTTCGTATTGTTGAGTAGCGCGTCAATGTCTTCCGGCGCAGTTGTGTCATCGAAACGTTCTTCATTGGAAACGGCGTTAGTTTGCGGTTCGGCAGATAACGGAAGATTCCAAATGGAAACGGACGCAGTTAATGTTAACACAATACCGGCAAAAACGAAACGTAATGTTTTATTATTCATATTTGTACCCTAATAGTAGTGGTTGATAGGTGAATTAGTTATTGATGGTTTAAGTTTATTGGATGATTTTGATTTTAGATTTTTGATTTTGGCTGTTTCAACATACACAACCTAAAATCGCAAATCTAAAATCTATGTATAACTCTGTTCTTACAACTCAGGAATACTCCCGATTTGCTGTTGCGGTTGAACTTTGTTGTACTGTTGTTCACGTTGACGAGTCTGTTGTTGGCGTTGATATTGGAACCATAATTGACGCTGTTGCTGTGTCAACTGTCTCTTTTCCTCCAACAACACTTTGATTTCCGCAACAGATTTTTCCAACGCTTCCGCTTCAACCTTCTGCTTCTCGGCAAGTTCTTTCGCGGCTTTTTCCGCTGCGATTTTTTCCGCCGCCGCCTCCGATTCGAGCGGACGGTCAATCAGGAATCCTCCGACACTTCCGCGTTGCGAATACGAATTGTTCTTCGCACGGCAGCCATACGTATCGCTACCGCCGTAGTCAATAACGAAACTGAAGTTACCGCCGCAATTATTCGGCGAGTGATACGTTATATTGCTATTCGCGTAAGCTTGATTACCACCCATATACGTGTCGTCGCCGCCGTAAGTGAACAGAACACCGATGCTTCCTTCCGCACCAACACCTTGCGTCATTCCGCCCGTTGCCGCGAACACGTTTTTACCGTTTAAGTCGCAAAGCCAACCAATTGACAAGTCCCACGCCATTCCTGTTCCCATAATTCGTCCGCCGTAGAAATCGTCACCAGCGTCATCGAAACAAAAACCGAGTGAATAGTGGCAACCAAATCCGTTTGCAAACCGTGTCCACTCTGCTTCGTGCCGAGGACCACCGCTGTACGCCGATTTAGTTGTTCCCATTCGTTTATCGTTACCAGCAAAATCACGAGCGATACCATAACCGAGCCAGTAACCGCCGCCTTGTCCGAAGTAGTCAACTTCATAAACATCGTCACCTTCCCCTTCGAGTAACATTCCGATACCGCCGTTAGCGACTTGCCGAATACCCGCGCCGACTCCTTGTCCCCAACCGTCGTAACCCGGATGCTCAGGGTACGAGTCGATGTACAATCCGCCGCAGTAATAGAAGTCGTTACCTTTGATGTTTTCGAGAACGCCAAATCCGCCCGGAGCGCCAAATCCTTGCGCCCAAAGTGCCGCGCGGAAATTGTCATTACCTCCGCCGTCGATTAACATTCCGATTCCGCTCAATGCGTGTCCTTGAACACGGCGTAAGCCCTTGTAAACA
This sequence comes from Planctomycetaceae bacterium, assembly GCA_031287585.1. Lineage (GTDB taxonomy): Bacteria > Planctomycetota > Planctomycetia > Pirellulales > Thermoguttaceae > UBA8133. The sequence goes on from JAITST010000214.1 coordinate 4,487, forward strand.
GTGTCACTACCGTAGTCGATTAGGATACCGGCACCGCCGATTGTTGAACCTTGTGCGATGTCCGACGCACGGTACTCGTTGTTACCTTCGCAGTTAATCAACATTGAAACGCCAAGTATTGAACTGCCTTGAATACCGGGTTGCGCTCCGGCGTAAACATCGTTACCCTGACCTACGTCAATCAAAACCAAGACAGGACGGTCGATATTACACGTTCCCTCACGATACGTATCGTTGCCGCCTAAGTCAATAACGCAAACGACATCACGCATATCGTGCGAGTCTAGATCGTAAACATTATTACCGCGTCCGCCGATGAGTATGTCACCCGCACCAGTTACAACACGTTGAAAACGTTGTCCGCTCATCATAACTTGTTCATAAGCGTCTTCGGGCAACTCCGCAAGTTTTTTCAGTAAACCTTTATCAGTGAGCGGAATAAGTGACTCGGCGGCACAATGAATACCGGTTCTGTCCATCTTCTCAAGTAAACTGAGCAGGCGGCGGCCGACTGTACGATTCGGAATCGTGTGACCATTCACACAACCTTGACCGCAGTATGTTGGTACAAGTTGTTTGACTAACTCGTCCTTCTCCGCGATTGTCAACGTTGCCAACGCTTTCGTTGTACCGACTTGAGCGTCAGCGATAGATTTGACAACAACATCCATCGCCTCTTGTGGTGTCTTCATTTCCTTGAACACGACTCCCTCGTCTTGACGCGGAGCGACATCAAGTTTCTTACGAATCATAGTCATCGCTTCGGCGAGACGGAGGTGGTCGGTACTAAGCCCGTGGTGCATTGCACGACTAAATTCGTCGGCATTGATTGCACTTTTCAATACATCGTTGTATTGTTCTACATACCACGACAAACGTGCGCGTCCGTCAACTTCGCTGCCGGTGCTTGTACTATTCGTGTTATTCAACGTCGAACGAGCATAACCTTGCCACATTCCCATTCGCCCTGTCGCGTTACGTGCCTTCAAACCGTTAATAATTTCGTCGTACAGCAACCGCACTTTTTTTGAAGCGTTCGGGTCACCAACTCGTGACGCGTCAATGAACGGTGCCGATGTCGGTTCTGATTTTACGGTTGATGCAGACTTTTTGGGATCGGACGTTTTTGGCTCGTCTTTCACGACAGATTTATCGACCGGCTTGTCTGTGACTTTGTCTGCGGTTTTGTCTTCTGTTTTTTTGTCAGACGAGTTACTCGCGTCTTCTGCCGATTTGTCGAGGAGTTTTTCATCTATTTTGTCAGATAAATCTTTTTTGTCGGGTAAATTGTCGGACTTTTTCTTTTCTGTTGTTGTCCTTGCGATACCAATCTGCTCTTTAATTTGCGGTTTATTTACAAGCGGCATTGGCGGTTCTGGAGTGATTGTGTCTGGTTCGATGTTCGAGTCGTTCACAACGTTTTTCTTATTGACATTGCTGTCTGGTCTAATCGTGACATCCGGTTCCTCCGAAACTTTTATGTCAACCGTATTCTCGTCGTCATCAGATTGCTCTTCTTCAACCGCAGGTTTTTCTACAACATTTTTTTTCTCCGTTGGTTTGACCACGGGCTTCTCCGCCGGTTTTTCTTCTTCGTCAACTTCGATAACATCGTCAGCAACTAACGGCGTGAGCGGCGTGGAAACGATTTCCGGCACCGCAAACGGTGACACAATTTCGGCGTTATCTGCACTGCTCCAAACAGAAGCAGGAGCGTCATCGTTTGATTTCTTGGGAATTGGTTTAACAGCAACTTTTTTCTCTACCGTTTTTTCCGCTTCCTTGAACGCGTCGCCTTCGTTCGGGATAACAGTAACCCAACCGTTGTCCTCCGGCTCAACTGGCTTTACGGCTGGTTGCGTCTTTGGCTTCGCCGCGAGAGTGATAGATGGCTGACGGCTCGGTTCCGGCTTGGGTGACTCCAAACCGTCGAAGAGTTGTTTTGCTGTTGCCTTCGTCGGAGTTGTTGACGTTTTTGCCGGCGGCATGTCGGACGGCAGTATTAGTGAACGTGGTGCGGATGCCGCTTTCTCCTGACGCATACTCTCTTCGAGTAATGTTTCAAAACTTTGTGTCAACGCGAATTGCGTAGTTCCCAGCGACAACATAAGTCCCGCGCAACATACGCTCAACGCTTTCTTATTTAGCACTTTATCAAGTGACATACTCATCCCTAAAATCTCCATAAATCAAAACTGTTGAAACAGAATGCAAACGTTTTTATGACGACTAACGAACGGTTTTAACATTGTGACGACAAACGCAGATTTCATAGTAGGCGACAATGTTAAAATGTATTAATTGTTACGGTAGTACGGATTATTCCTATAAATTCGGTTATGACGACTGCAATACTTCACAGAAACGTTACCAATAAGAAAAAAAGAGGTAAAACGTGTTTTATTTGCGTCATAATTTGTTAATACGACTAGATTTATGAAAAATACGACAATTAGCGAAACTTCGCAAACTTGTTAATCGTTAAAATTTGGTTAATTTAACAAATTAGAAAAATTTCACCAAATTGCCTATCCCCCGTATTGCAAAATCCGCCAGTTGGGATAAAATGGATACGTTGTTTACTGAAATGCGCTTTTCAAAGTAGAAATGTCGCGTGGCAGTATAGTTTCACTAACTCTCATCCTGAGGAGAAAGATTATGAAAAATTTCGTGTTGTCTGCACTCTGTGCAGTCGTGTTTGTCGCGGTTGTGTCTTACGCAACTGCTGATTCCCCAGCACCGTGTGTTCCGGTCAAGCCATGTCCATGTGAGTCGGTTGCTCCGTGCGAAGCGGTCGTTGACCCGTGCTGCCGTCCGACGTTGGCAGAGCGTATTGCTGCCCGTCGTGCTGAACTTCAAGCCCGTATTGCTGCCGCTCGTTGTTGCAATCCGTGTTGCGAAGTTGTTGTTGATCCGTGCGTGCCGGCGAATGTCGCTCCGTGCGAAGCGGTTGTTGATCCGTGCTGTCGCCCGACGTTGGCTGAGCGTCTCGCTGCGCGCCGCGCCGCGAGACATTGTGC
>JAITST010000300.1 GCA_031287585.1 Planctomycetaceae bacterium
TATTTTGATTTTGTCTTCAATCCCCGCACCACGATATAACGATGCCTGTTGCTCGCGGTCAATCAACAACGTTCCTTTTGTTCCGAAGACGGTCTCGCCGTAACCGCCAAAACCGTTACCGTTAATCGACGAATACGCAACTGTGATTTTACGTTGCTTACCTAGTTCGTCGTTCGGGTCGTAACCGTCTGCGGCGTAATCGAAGATACAGTGAATATGGTCGTTTACATCGCGGTCGAGCGACGAACCTTCAATCGTTGCCGGGAAAATCGAACGTGTTTCCGTACACGACACTGAAAGCGGATACTGTTTCTTTCCGCCGTGCATCGCCGCTATGAAAATACTTGCGGCATCAAGTTGATGCGAACCCAATTCCGCCATCAAACCAGCACTCGTCCGGTTGTACAAACGCCAACGTATCAACTCCTCAATAGCGGGACGATTATACGGTATTTTCATATCCTCAACCACATACTTCGGCTCGTCTTGATAACCGTAATCTTTCGCACTCTTAAATTTGTAACCCCGCCACTCGCCGCCTTCAACCAGAACACTATCCGCAATTTGCGATTCTTTCTGCGCGATTTTGATGTCCCAACTTTCGACCTCTTTGCTCTTACCGGCGGCTTCCGCTTTTTTACGTGCGTCTTGCCAACTTGCTAATTCTTTTTCGAGACGACCGGTCTGACGACCATCTTCCGGCTTCGCGGCTTTCGGCATCGGTTGTTGCCACGAATCGCTACCCGGACGATTATTTCTGTGCCACTGTGCGCGGATATAATGCAGGTTGCCCATAACCCCGCTTTGCAACATCTTAATCGCGTGATCATAAAGAACATTGTAATGGCGTTGATGACCGGTTGCCAGATGTTTTTGGTACAATTCTGCCGCGCGCGCCATCTCCTTACAGTTAGCAACTGTATGTCCCATCAGTTTCTCGGTGAGAACGTGATAACCGGCTTTCATCGCGGCAACCGCTGCCGGTGCATGCAGGAACAACGGTAACGCGATAACAACCGCTTCAATTTTTGTTGCAGGGTCGTTGTTGTCCTTCTCCTTTTCAAACAACTCTTTGTAATCGCTATAAACACGAACATTGTTTCGCGCTTCGGATTCATCTTTCCAACCGTACTTGTCAATCAAACCAGTACGCAGTTTTTTAATGTCCGGTGTGTAGTTGTCGCCGTGAAACGCACGCCATACACTATACGGACGAATATCAGCGATTGCGACTACCCTAATGTACTTCGGATTGATAGCACCGAGCAAGATACTACCTTCGTCGCCCGTTCCTAGAAACGCGACATTGACCGGCTTGTCAACAGTGCCGTAACCGAAGTACTTCGCGCCAAGCCCGTTACCGGAACTCAACTCGGCAGCGTTGCACTCTTTGAGAAAGTCGCGGCGCAAAAGCGGGCTGCCTATCGCGGCGTAAAAATTTTCAATACCGATTGCGGTTTGTTCTGGTGTTGGTTGCATAATTTATTGGTATGTAAAGTTGTGAACGGAATTTTCTAATCGCGATTCAAATTGTTGTTTGGACTGTTAAAAGTGTCCCCTACTACCGTTTGGGAACATTATTTTATATGTTATTGACTAACCGCAAGAGCAACCACAAAGATAACTCCTGCGTTTTAATGTTTACTGCCGCCACTTTTACCCGTAAATACTTTTGTTTAGGTCTGGCTTCCCTTTCGGGTCATTTAAGATGTCGGTTTCCGGCGTAGCATCATGGTCGGGGTCGAACCATTCCTCTTTGAACGCTACACTTTTACCTTGCTCGGCAGCAATGTTTGTCACCAATGCGATAACAGCGTCACCGAGAGCAATTTTCGGATGGCAACGCGGTTGCAATGTCGGGTCAGCGCTGTTCGGATTTTCACGAATGCACCAAGCCCAATGTTCGAGTTCTTCTTTGTAACCGCGACTCACGTTCGCATCTGCCGTCCCGCCGCCTGCGGCTTTTTGTGCCGGTCCCGACGACTGAGTATCAAGAGCGGCTTCCGCTCCCGCTTTCGCACTTACCTTTGTTGCCGCATCGCTTCGGAACACCACTTTCGTCGCCTCCGTCGCCAGCAACATCGTTCCAGCCGTCCCGAAAACCATCTCGCCGTAACCACCGAAACCGTTTCCGTTGATAGTTGAATACTGAACACATATTTTTCGTTTGCGTCCAGATATTGTTGTTGGGTCGTAATCCGGTGCGGGGAACTCGACGAGCGTTGTGATATGGTCATTGACCTGACGGTCAAGTCCGAACAAATTACGATTCGCGGAAACGTGAACACGTAACGGATGAATTTTCTGACCTCGATCTTTTGTACTATTTGTTCGGTCAAGATAGTAGTCGTTGTTCGCAGCGAGGAATATGCTTGCCGCATCCAGTTGGTGCGAACCGAGTTCGACCATCAACCCGCCTCCGGTACGTGACCACAGCCGCCAACGCAACAATTCCTCCGCCGCCGGACGCTTGTAATCACCGTACTGACCGTCTTCGTAACCATAACCTTTCGCACTCTTAAATTCGCCGCGACCAGCCACTTCACCGCCTTTCGCGAGAATGTGGTCTTGCAACTGCGCTTCCTTTTGCGCAATTTTACGCGACCACGACGCAATGTCCGCTCCTCGCGCGGAATCAAGTTCACGCCGCCACGACGCTAACTCACGAGCGAGTTGGTTAGCAAGCGAGTCATCGGGCTTGATTTCTTTCGGCATCGGTTGTTGCCACGAATCACTGCCGGGTGAATTACCGCGATGCCACTGTGCGCGTATGTAGTGAATGTTGCCCAACACGCCGCGTCGAATTGTATCAACGGCTTCGGCGTAGAGAACATTGTAATGACGCTGATGGCCTGTCGCGAGATGGCGGTGCGACAACTTCGCCTGTCGTGCCATCTCTTTACAGTTCGCAACACTATGTCCCATCAATTTTTCAGTGAGAACGTGCAAACCCAGACGAAGTGCTTTGACTGTCGCCGGAGCATGCAGGTGAAGCGGCAAACCGATGATTATCGCTTCAACACCATCGGCTTTCGCGTTCGCTATCAGTTCGTTGTAATCCTGATAAACCTTGACGTGACTACGTGCTTCGGCTTCTGTTTTCCAGTTGTAAACCGACATCAAACCCGGTCTCGCCTTCAATGCCGCGTCACTGTAACAATCACCGTGAAATGCGCGGTGCTGATTATACGGGCGGACATCGGCAATTGAAACGACCTGAATATAGTCGGGATTGATAGCACCGAGCAACACACTGCCCTCGTCGCCTGTTCCGACTACTCCAACTCTAACCGGACTACCCTTGACTTTCGAGTAACCGAAATAAAACGCACCAGCACTAACAGCCGGAACCGCAGCCGCAGCCAGACCGCCTCTGAGTAAGTCGCGGCGGGAAATGTCAAAATTTTGTTCTGTCATCGAAGTATGTTGTTAGATGTTATTTGTTATTGGGAAACGTTATGAATTTTGGATTTGTGATTTTAGGTTGATGAATAAAAATCTAAAATCATACATCTCTACACTTTTTTCTCGCAAGTACCAGTAGCGTTTTTCTCCTTGCAACAGCAACAGCCGTCAAGCCCAAACCTTGCCGCCAATCTCCTACCTCCGAAAGTGTAGTACAGGAAGTAATCCAAACCGCCCCAACGTCCCGCTGGCATCGCCGCAAGTACAAGCAACGCAAGTAGTTCAACAAAATCCTTGCTGACACCCATAAAGTGTCCAATCATATCCGGCAGTTCGGGATACACGCCCGGAAACGGAAATTGCACAAGCCAAACATTCACCAAGAACGCCGCACCGCCAAGACACGCGAGCCGGTTACAAAAACCAAGAATCATACACAGTCCGATTGCCGTTAGACCAACTGAAACCGCCATATCCATCACACCAATCTGTGTCGGAATAATCGGGTTGTTTGGTATCCACGCTCTTTCCGCTTGTGTAACCAATTTGCCATCGCCAGCGTGCTGTGCGTTGTAAACTGCCATCAACGCGTTCGCCATATCGCTACCCATCGCGTCAAGAGCGTTGACCCACTTGGCGGATTCCGCGCGATAGCCCATCATCCCGCTCCAATTACGTTCCTGAATGTGAGCAACGTCGCGTGTACGTTTTTCCTTTTCCTCGAAACGGGCAAGACTACCGAGAAACTGACGAATATCTGTTTCGTTGTCAACCGCATAATCACGGAGCGACACCAGATACTGATTATAAATTTTGTCAGCACGTGCCTTCTGCTCATCCGTAAGCGAACCTGCATACGTAGAGTCGTAGCGTGCCTTGAAGTTCTCGAACGCCGTTTCGTATTCGGGGAACGTCTTAACCTTGACATCTTTACCAGCGGCATTTTTAACCGTTTTATCGGCTATCGCCAAACGTTCGGTACCGTTGAGGTCAGGCAAAAACGCGAAATACAAATCCGCAGTCGGACCTTTCGCAACGCCAAGGAATCCCTTAGACGAAAACTCGTGTGTAGGATCAAATTTGTGCAACCCCTCGTAAAAGAAGTGCCAACCGATAGCAACACGCAAGACAACAATTAGCGCAATTGCACAAAAACATAAATGAAATCTATTACTCATAGCAAGACAATAACTCCTGCAAAAAGGTTAGGGGGATTTGGAACAATCTGGATAATTATACACGAAAGATAAAACTAGGCAATCGGGGGTACAAAAAAAATCGGGAAAAATTAATGCGGCTTTTTAACGAGGGTACGAAGAAAACAGGGGAGATATGTTAGGTATCTTCTAAAAACCTAACGTCTCAAAACAGCAAACACAGTGAAATTTTAACCGTTAATTTTTTCTAGGATTGTCGAAAATTACTCCCGAATTTTTGCCAAAACATAACGGTTTCAGTGCGTTTCAAAACTCTTGGACAAGGTCAGCATTTCTAAAAACTACAAATTTAACCGCAGAGTTCGCAGAGAAACGCAGAGATTTTATTTTGAAAATCTATTGTAATAATTTATAATAGAATAAGTTACAAAAAAATACTCATCAGTGATTCTTTGTGTCCTCCGCGTTAAAAAAGAGTTATTAGAGAATCCCAAGATATAATGCCCGTTGCTAACACTCTTGATTTTTGGTTACGGTTATGCCGCTATGGGATATTGTGATGTGACCTGTTGTAAACTTCTGTTTTGTCATCTAGGAGTCAATTTTTATTTACGAGTTACCGAACCTTCTCCCGCGCACGTTCTACCAACTCCGCCGCCCATATCCGATTTCCGTATAACTCTATCACCGCTTTTCTGATTTCGTTTGCTCTCGCTGGTGATGCTTTCTCGATATTGTCAGCTTCGTCCAGACATCTTGATAGCGACTCTCTCTGTTCACGATTGATTGAATTTATGTAACGCTCTAACGTATTCAGACGGCGTTGTGCCAACAACAAACAATTTTCTGTCGGACCGCGTCGGGAACGTCTGTGGGGTTCTTGCTTTGCCGTTTTCTCATCTGTTGATTTCGTTGCTTTCTCATCCGTATCGGCATCATCGGAACTATTCAAACTAACCGAACCGTTCGGGCTATACAACGAAATAATCGCTCGTAACTTCACTATCGTTTGTTCAGGGTCAATACGGCTCAACGCGACCGCCTCAATATACGCCCGCTCAACTGGCTGCAATCCCTGAACCTGCGTGCGATTTATTCCGCGTTCAAAAATTCGCTCCTTGTTCGCAAGTTCGAGTTCCTCTTTGTACGCGATTATCTGGTCAATTTGCGGGTCGTTGGAATAGTTGTCGAGAAACATATTTATATCGCGTTCCGCACGTCGAATCGCGGCAACGTAATCGTCGCCTTCGGCACTATCAATTTTCGTTTTGATACGTTCAAACAACCTGTCAGCCGGTACTGGTTGAAGCATATAAACGATAGTCAAACACGTCGCGATTAGCATCAATAGTGCAACAATCGTCTGCATAGAAATTAGCGGACGTGAAACGGTACGGTCAATATACGTGTTCGCTGCGTCCTCTTTGACACGTATGAAACGCGACGAAACGACGGGATTGTTTGTCGATGAACTTCTAGGATTACTGCTCGCCGATATGTTAGCCGTTGGATTTTGAACCAGACAGATCGTTGCGTTACCATCTTTGAGCGGTGACGGCAACGTTTTACTGTCGTTAATCGGATGTTCACTCTGTTCACATTTATCGGTCTGCTTTGCTTGTGCGGCTTTCGTAACGATTGGCTGTGCGTTAGACACAAACGACTCGCTGCCGTGTTGAATTAATTTTCCAATGTCATCAGTACTCTGTACGAGCGTAGTTTCGTGCTGTGTAACAACCTGCTTCGGCATATTCTTTTCGGCGGGCGGCGACGGCAGAACAATTATTTCGTTCGGCGAGTCAACATTCGCGTCTAGCAACAACTGTAACCGCCGCGACAACACTAACGCATTTTTGAACCTTTGCTCCTGACTGACCGCGAGCAAGTTTGTGATTATCTCGTTGAACGCTTCGGGAACATCGGGACGTAATGACCGCAACGGTTCGGGCGTATCCGTTGCGTGCTTACGCAAAATTTCAGGCAACGACTTCGCGGCAAACGGCGGCTTACCAGCGAGCAACGCATACAATACCGCACCGAGCGAGTAGAAGTCTGTACGTATTCCGACTTGCCCTGCCAACGCCTGCTCGGGCGACATATATTCAAGTGTACCGATAACAGAGTTTACGTTTGTCAGTCGTTGACCGTCGAAAAGTTGTGCGATACCGAAATCGGAAATTTTCACGGCACCGTTATGATTGAGCAGAATGTTCGCGGGCTTGATGTCACGATGAGTTATCCCTCGGTCGTGAGCGTGACGCAACGCGCTAGCAACATCAAGCCCAATCTTCGCCGCCTCAGTCCATTGAAACATCCGTTTCTTTCGCAACTCCTGTGACAGACTTTGACCGCTAACAAGTTCCATCACGTAGTAATGAATTCCTGTCTCAACACCGGATGCCAAAATACGAACGATATTAGGATGATTCAGACGTTTAAGCGATTCGATTTCGACATCAAAACGCAACAACATCTCGTCGTCGCCATCGAAGGTATCGAGCAACGCCTTGATAGCGGCAAGTTCACAAGTCTCGTTATGCACGGCTTCATAAACAGCCCCCATCCCGCCCCGCCCAATGGTGCGGGTGACATTATATGGTCCAAAATTTTGTGGTGTCATTTTAGGTCTTTGATTATAATTAGTGCAGCGGCGGTCTATTTTTCCATATATCGTACTTGGGTTTTCTAACCGGTATTTGCGGGCGAGTTTTAGACATTGCTTCAACAATGTCGGGGTTGACTTTACAAAATATCTCCCAATTCTCTTTCATTTTTGCAATGAACTCTTCGCGTTTTACATTATCCCAATAACGTACTTTCCAAGCAAGATATTCAAAAAATCTTCCTCACCCCAATAATATGTATCATCATTTTGGGATTGATTTCTTATGGCAATCATTCTTTTGAACACCATCCACTCTATCTCTTTTTCAACTTTATTTGTATTGATTTAAGTTCGTCAATCGTTGGCGGCTTACTTGGCGATGGAAACTGCGGAAAATTTTCTTTTGTGATACGATTAACAGCAGATTTGTTTTTTTGTTTAGAGTTGAGCGGCTTTAGTTTTTCCGGTGACTTTGTTGCGCCGCTATTACTGTCGTCAGAAACTATTGACATAGCAAGTGATGCCACGGCAAACCCAACATCAGACGTGTTTTGCGCCAAACAAACAACACAGAAAAACATAACCGATAAACAAGTTACGAACAAAAAAAGACGTTTCATAGAATCACCCCTTGAAAGTAAAATACTGCCACCACTATACGTTGGTTGGCTGTCCTATGAATTTTCATTTACATCGCAACCACTACTTAATATATTTTATCCGGTACCTAAAACAATCAAATGAATACTCGAATTCCCATTCGTCATCCGCAGTTTTACCCGGTCTGATGATTTTGGGTTGACGTTTCGCAGGTTCAATCACAAACATCCCTTTAACTTCCTTCGAATCATCGTCAGTATTTTTTTCCATAAGTTCAAGAAACGGGTCGTAAAATTTATTAAATTCCATAAGTGTCACATAATCTATCAGCGGGGCACTTACTTTTTTTAGTTCATCGATACTATACTGAATATCAAGTAAATAATCGTCATCAAAGTCTGTAAGAATATACTTTGCAAAGACCCGAAAATAATAGCAGTAAGAAAGTCCTGTATGCAATCCGTCACTTTTATTATGTTTGTCTTTTTCGTTCAATTTGTCATCTTTTTCCAATAGAGCAATTTCCTGCTTTATTTTCTCAATTTCCCGCGACATAACAGAAACTGTCTCTTTATACAATCCCGCTCGTAAGGCGGTATTGCCTAGACAAATATAATATATGGAACAACGAAAGGGATCTGCCCGAATTTCCATTGGCATCGCTGCAAGTATTTCTATGGATTTTTTTGAATTACCTTGCAACTCAAGGATTGCTGTCCGCATAACAGATATCTTAAAAATTGCCTCGATATCTCCAGCAGCGTGATACAATTTTTCCTCTTTTTGAAGTGTTTCCAAAGCAAGAGCGTAATCTTTTTTTAGAAAAGCATCCTTCACAACTTTTCGATACTCGCCTATTTTATCTGACACGGCAGTGTCTTCTTCAGAATCACCGCCATTGTGGTTAATTAAATCAGCAGCGTAAACTTGCCCACTAAGTAACAGACTTTCAGTTTGTTGCAAGGCAAGTAAAACTACTGCAAATAACAAAATTAGTAAATTGTTTTTCATAAAGGTACACCTAATGATTAAACGGTTATAAAACGAGCAAAGAATTATCATCCTTGTAAGACTTGTTTTGTCAACAAACTAGTTAAAACTTCCTAATGCCAGATATCCCAATACCAATTTCCCCATTACTGGGATCATATATAACATTAGCACTAATTCTATAATTCCCCATTTATTTGTGGACTGGAATCCACAACCACACAAAACTAGACCGGTAAACATCACCGGTCACTCGTAATGCTATCATTCCATATTTCAGAAAACAAGCCCCCCACAAAAAAAATAAAAATTAAAAATTGAATTTTTCTATTGTTTCGTTTGTTGTTAGTGGTTAGTAAGTTCGTAAAAACTCTCAACTTCCAACTAACTTTACCCCTAATCCTATCCACATCGGTGTAGCGATAATTCCCACTAACGTATTCCCGATAACCGCAAATACCGCCGTCGAGCTATCGCCGCCGTAGAACCGCGACAGCACAATCGGAAATATCGCCGACGACATCGCACCGTGAATCACTATTATATACTTCACCGGTTGCGGTACCGGTAACAGTATCGCCGCGAGCAAGTAGATGACCGGCAACACGCCGAGCCGAATCACCGATGACAACACCGCGACACGCAACCCGCGCGGCAACTCCGTCTTCATTCGTTTCCAATCTATCTGGTCAGCAATCGTACTCCCAACCATCAACACCGTCATCGGTATCGCCGCCGCACCGAGTAAATGTAACGTCTGCCGGAAAAACGGAAACGCCGCCGTGAATGTCTCACCCGTTCCCGCCGGCAGCAGCCGCTGTAATAGTTGTGCAGTAATCGCAACTGTAATTGTAATCGTTGGCGGGTTGACCGCCCGTTTCCACGAATCACGGTGAAACTTACCGCTAATCGCGAGCAGCGTAATCGTCCAAATGGAAAATTCAGCACCGAGATTTTGCAGGAAAAGTGTACTAATAATTTGCCCGTTACGCGGGAACAACATCACGACAAGCGGAATCGGAACGAAGCCGTAGTTGAGCATACCGGTACAAGCAGAAAACGTGCCGCGTTGTTTCGCGTTTGTTATACCGGTAATAAAACGCGGTAACAAAAAAGCAGCGGCGGCGGCAATCGCGGTACCGATAACAGTTCCAACAAAACCGATAAGCGGCGGCACAACGATAAAGTGTAAATCCGAAAACGCTTCGGCGAACAGCAAATTGTCAAGTATCAAACAAGGCATCAGGAGAGTCAACGTAATATCGAACAAACTCTGGTCTGCCTCCTGCCGTAACACCTTCAACTTACGCAACAAAACTCCAGCCGCCATAATCGCATTAACAGCAAGTATGGTGTGGAAGACAGTAAAACCAATGACATTTGTATCCGGCATTAAAATTACGCAAAAAACGAAACAGCGTTCCTAAATATCGCCAGTCCGTCACCAACTTCCCGATTTCGCCAATTCCGTTTCACCTGTTCGTCGCAAGCATAACGAGTCCAATGCGGATGCTGTGTTGGTACGATAAAACGTTCAGGGTGCGGCATTAAGCCGAACACTCGTCCGGTCGAATCGCAAACACCAGCAACATCGCGTTCCGCACCGTTCGGGTTCGTGCCGTCGATATAGCGTAACACAAGTTGTCCGTTTGCTTCGAGCGTATCAAGTGTAGCGTTGTCACGACCGACAAAGCGTCCTTCGGCGTGAGCGATTGGCAAAAACATTTCGTCGATACCGCGAAGAAAAACGCAACGGTCACTTTTCGGAGAGAGTTTAACCCATCTATCGGTGTACATTCCAGACACATTCCAAGCCAACGTAGCGGGTGAGCCGCCGGGTGTATCCGCAAGCAATATGCCGGACTTGATAAGTATCTGGAAGCCGTTACAGATACCGAGAATGAGTTTACCATCTTCTTTGAAGTTGGTAATCGGTTCGAGTAGATGGTTACGAAACCGTGTAGCCATAATCCGTCCGGCGGCGATGTCGTCACCAAAACTAAAACCGCCCGGCAAACACAAAACCTGATAGCCGCCCAGCAAATCAGGTTTTTCGAGCAACCGGTTTATATGTACACAATCACAATCTGCTCCGGCGACAGTAAAAGCGAAAGCGGTCTCAACATCGCAGTTGGTACCCGGCGCACGCAAAATCAAAACTTTAGGTTTCATAGTAAAATAAGTAAGAGAGAGTAAAATCAAAACCCTAATTATTACACAATAAAACAAAAAGTCCAGTCCCCCGAATACGAAAACTGGCAAGGTATGTCAATCGAAAAAACAAAATAATACTTTGTGACAGGATTGAATGTACCTCACTTAGCGCAAATCGTAGTATGCGCTAAGTGAAGTTTGAAAATTTATAACCTAACGCCGGTTTCCTATATCTCTGTTACACCCGGTATCGGTTGCGGATAATCGCCGTTTGCGTCAGGTACTAATGGGAACGGTCCGTCGAACGATAGATTTTCGATACTTGGAACGTATTGGAATGTTGAGTTCCACGCCCGATCTGCCGTTACGAATTGACCAGACTCCACCGCCATTCTCCCCATAATCGGTATGAACGTTGCGTCTATTCCACGCTCAATTTCGTTCCACGTTTGATTCTCACGAATCGCTTTGAACAACAAATTATGTTCCGTCTGATACGAATCGTTCTGCGGAGCCGACGCTCTCCAAAACGGTTCGCCACTACCGCTTTTACCAGCGTTGAAATTTTTATACAGTCCCGGATTACCGACACCTTCCCCCAACACCGCACTACCTTTACTACCGTGAACTACACCTTGAAAACTGCCCCAGCATCTCGCCATCGTGCGGGCGTACATTGTCATTCGCCGTCCGTCATTGAAGTAGTATTCGACTACCGAACTGTCGATGAGTTGGTCTTGGTCACGGCGCAACAGCCGACCGCCTTGACCTTGTGCCGCAACCGGAATTTGTCCGACCGACCACGCACAGATGTCGAGATTGTGAATCAATGCGTCAACGATAAAACCGCCGGTCGTCCAATTGAAATTGAATAGATAACGCAACTGTTGTTCGAGCGGCGAACGGTCGCTGTGCGGTGTAATCGAGTGAATTTGTTGCAGACGGTAAACGTATGCCGCGAGTACGTCGCCGATTTGTCCATCGTGAATCGCTTTGACAGTCTCCGCCGTTCGGGCGTAATGACGGTTGTTCAAACCGACACCGACTTTCAGGTTTTTCTCAATCGCCTTCTTGTTCGCCTCGCGAATCGTTTTCAAACCAGGTATGTCAACCGCAATCGGTTTCTCCGCGAAAATATTCAAGCCCTTCTCGACTGCATACGCGAAATGCAGCGGACGAAACGCGGGCGGCGTTGTAAGTAAAACGACATCACCGGGACTCAATGCGTCCATCGCTT
Organism: Planctomycetaceae bacterium; assembly: GCA_031287585.1. Lineage (GTDB taxonomy): Bacteria > Planctomycetota > Planctomycetia > Pirellulales > Thermoguttaceae > UBA8133. Next base: position 12,149 of record JAITST010000300.1, read on the forward strand.
TCTTGTAAGCGTCGAATCCGAGAAACTGGCGTTCCGCCGGAACATCGAACTTTTTACTGTTACCTTGTTCCGCCAAATTTTTCGCAACCGAGCCGACCAATCCTTTCAGACGGTCTTCAAAAACATCCGCAACCGCGAACAGTTGGACGTTCGGGGCAGCGTTCAACGCCTGCCGCACAGCACCGCCGCCGCGTCCGCCGCAACCGACAATAGCAATCTTAATCACATCGTCACCAGCCGCGTGAACACGCGGAGCAAACGAAGACGCAAGCAAAGAACCGGCGGCAATCGCCCCAGTCTTATTGATAAACGAACGCCGCGACAAATCAGAAATCAATGAGTGGTTCATAGTAGTTACCCTGTGTTGGTTAAAAAGTTTTCACCGCGAACGTAACGCGGCAGAGGAGACAAAGTCTAAACAATTCGTAGTGAATTGTCAATAGTGTTTTACGATTGCGTTCTCGTTTCAAAACCACCCATTCACGATATTGAATACATCTATATCAGTAAACGTTTTTTTCCCATTTAGAATTTTAGGAGCAGATGACAGCAACACTGTTTTTTGTTCATCACATTTTGTTGGCGTGCCGTGCGAACCTTTTATTAGTGTTGTGTCAAACGGAATTCCGATGCTTTTGTCCCGGAATAATTCTAATGGGTCGTAACCGGGTTTGCGGTGTATGTCAACTTTATTGGCATATTCTGGTGCTTTGGAATTTTCATTCCAATAGTAGTATGCTTGCCAACTATCTTGCTCGGAGATTAGAATTATTTCGCCGCTGCGTCTGTGGTTGATTCCGTATCGTTTCATATCGTCTTCGCCTACCAACACCTCCGCAATACCGTTTTCGCGACGGAATCGTTCGGCTACATTCTTGCTGATTGTTCGGTCGGCATCCTTTATATGTACGTGCGAAAACTGGTGGTCGCAAACCGCGAACGCGTTACACTTTAACGGTTCGACATACTCGCGACCGTCGCGCTGTTCAACTTCAATGAGTCCCATCTCCCGCAAAATACGGTTCGGGAACGTTACGTGTGAAACGTCAGTTATCGCGTACTCACCCGCGACAAGGAAAACCGGCGGCTCTTTTATGTTTGTCTCACTCGCGACATCCGCGAAGAATTTAAGCAATACCGAATCAATCTCGCTGACTGCCGTCGCCGCTTCGTTTGAATTTGCTCCGAACTTTTGCGAGGCGTAATCTAAATGCGGAACGTAAATATAAAAAAAGTCGGTTGATTGTTTGCTCATCGACCAACACGCGGATTTAAGAATCCATTCCGTTGACGCGATTCCCGATAACGGTCCCCAAAAATTTTGTAGCGGAAAGTGACCGAACTCGTCGCGGAGTTTACCGTACATTTCAACTGGTTTCGTGTAACACCAAAGCGATTCTGAACCGTCGGGGTTGTGAATCGGCGCGGGCGTGCAGACGAAATCCGCTCGGCTGTGTTTGCTGTGTAACGGAAACCACACCGACGACGTTTTAGATTTTTTATGTAACTCGTCCCAAATTTGCGGTACACCGATACATTGGTTCGGTGCTGTCCACATTTCGAGATACGGCAGCCGTTCCGCGTTGAGCCAAACGGGGCGGTCGTCATCGCAATCAATCGGTTCGTTTTTGCGTAACAATAAACCGTTGCCTACAACGCCGTGTTTGCAAGGCAGTTGACCGGTAGTGATGTTTGTCTGAACACAACACGTAACTGCCGGAAACGACGGAACTAATTCCGCCACCGCGAATTTGTTGAGCGATTCCATCTTCGCGGCATCTTGGGGACGCAAGGCGGG